>JAJZMZ010000003.1 GCA_021848095.1 Microcaldota archaeon
CATTTGACCAGGCTCTGCCATCCCTGCAGCACCTTACTAATTACCAACATTACATTAATAAACGTTAATACAACTTAAACAAGATTGATATTTAAATCTTTCTTCTGCTTTAGGCAAAAATTAGAGTTAATATATAAACTATTTAAGATGTGAATAAATATTAGTTATTCAGATATATAAGCGTTTAGTCGAGCGTGGCTTTGCACTAAAAATTGATTTTGCACGAATAACCAAAAAGTTGCATTTTTAATCGAAATTAAATTTTGAAGTTATAGCAAAGATTTTTATTGAAGAGGTTTCTACTATGTATGATTGGATGCCTAATTTAACTCAAAGTGAAGCTGAGGCACTAATGGCAGTAAGAAAGATTTTTGAGGATACTTCGCCACTTATGATTGATAGACCATTTAGAGAGGAAAGAAAGCTTATATCTTCTGCAAATAGTTCAGACACATTTTACTTGAATATAAATGAAACAGCAATAGAATTTGGAAAATACTTCGTAAATAATAGATATTTTTCAACCCCTTTGGTAAGATTATGTATGGATAAGGATGCTGTTCATGAAAACCCTGACGGGCAAAAAATTCAAGGTTGTCATATACATATATACCGAGAGGGCTATGGAGATAAATTCGCAAGTGAACTGAGGCTCGCAAATATAACTGGAACTACAACAATACAAGTAATAGGACAATTTTTAGTATTTTGCAATATAGACCGAATTCAAATACAAAATCAAGGACAGATGATATAAGATGGAAGATCTGGGCAATGTAATAGTAAACGACTACATAAAATGGATTAAAGATAATACCTTCATCAAAAAAATGGATAATACCAGTACAAAAATAATATCTCCATTTTTGGATTCCCATAATGATTACATTAATATCTATGCCAGTAGAACACAAAACGGACAGATCAAACTTAGCGATGGAGGAATACTCTATTATGATCTTGATTCATACGGAATAAGATTAACTCAAAAGAAGAAAGAACTTTTTGATCAAACTCTTTTGTCATACGGCATAAAATTTGATCAAACTACTAAAGAAATCTACATAATATCTGAGCCTAATGCTGTGGGAAAGGCTAAACACAAATTAATACAGTGTTTACTTGCAATTAACGACTTCTTTAACTATACAGAAAAAAACATAACTGACCTGTTTTATTATGAAATTTATAATGCGTTAATGGAAGCAAATATACCTTTTAATCCAAATATAACGATATCGGGTAAAAGTGGTTATCCTCACAGATTCGATTTTGCAGTTGGATTAACACGAAATAAACCCGAAAGATTAGTTAATCTAATTCCCAAACCCGATAGAAAACAAAAGGCAGAATTATGCCTATTTGCTTTCAATGATTTAGTTAATGCAGGTAAAAAATTCATTGGTGCCGTATTGTACAAAGGAGAACCGACAGATGACTTTTTGAAAGCATTCGAGAATTATGAACTCAAGGCATATTCTTGGGAAAAAGAAAAGGATACCGTGTTAGAACTCTTGTCAAACACGCCTGCTTTTTAATCCTTTTTTAATAAGATTTATGACCGCTTCGTTATTGTTTTTGAGGTTTTGATCTATTTTATATTTTAATACCTCCTTCCATGTTTCCTCATCGATATCCAGTATAAGCTTCTTAGGCATTAAAATCCCTTAACTCTTACTAATAGTTATTAATAGAAAAGTATATATATCTTATTGTGTTAATAGTTATTAACAAGTATTAAGGATTGGTAAAATGGACAAAAGGCAAGAAAAAGGCTTTGAAATTGCAAAGCAAAAACAGGTACAAACAGTAAAAAACGGTTGGCTTGTAAAATCCCAGTCTAACGATGGGTTTTATAAGGTTTTAGAGGACTTTATATGTGATTGTCCTGATAGCGAACTGCATAATTCAACATGCAAGCATGCATACGCCGTAAGGTACTATCTAGATATAGAAAGGCATAGACCAGAGGGGATTACGAACGAACGGATTAGACTTACGTATAAACAGGCGTGGAGCGCATACAACAAGGCACAGACTTTAGAGGGCGACCTGTTCGATACGCTCCTTGTAGATTTACTTAAAGAAGTCATGGATCCCCTTCCGCCACAGGTACATGGTAGACCTCGTGTTGGCTTCAATACAGGGCTTTTTGTAGCAATAAAGAAGGTTTATACTCAAATGTCAAGCAGGAGAGCCGTATCTGCGTTTGGTGTATCAAAAGAAAGAGGGCAAATAGAGAAAGTACCGCACTTTAACCATCCGTCTGTATTATTGAATCGTACAGACCTTACGCCAGTCTTGCAGGATTTGATAGCGATTACTTCTGCACCGTTAAGGACAATAGAAACCAACTTCGCTATTGATTCCACAGGTTTTAGGACATGCTCATTTGGAGCATACTGTGAAGATAAGTATGGCACAAAGAAACAGCATAGGTGGCTAAAGGCTCATGTCTCAGTTGGCACAAAAACAAACATTATTACTGCGGTTAGGATTACCTCTGAGAATGGCGCAGATAGTCCACAGTTCATACCGCTACTGGAAAGGACAGCACAGAATGGGTTTATGATAGGTGAAGCTTATGCAGACAAGGCATATCTGAGCCGTACTAACCTTTCTTTCGTTGATGGGATAGGCGGAACGCCTTATATTCCGTTTAAGTCAAACTCAAAAGGAGCGCCACAAGGTAGCAAAATATGGCGTCAGATGTTTCATTATTTTGCATACAATAAAGAGGAATTTCTAAGCCATTACCACAACCGCTCTAACATAGAAAGTACCTTTTCAGCACTAAAGAAAACGCTCGGAGAGACCCTAAAGTCAAAGAACGTAGTTGCACAAAATAATGAGTTATTGTGCAAGATTATCGCATACAACATAACTGTCCTTATACACGAAATGCACGAATTAGGCATAGAGCCTGATTTTGCAAATGCAAAGTTATCTTTATAAGTGTTCTTATGCAATATAATACCACAAAAAGCGAGGGCAACGCTATACAAAACGCCAAAGGGTTTCTGGGTGAGGTTATAAGAATTACGGTGCTATGTGTTAGCATGTGCTCTACGTTATTTGGTGTTTAATATGATAAAAAATGAGATTATAACTGGGGACTGTCTAAAGATAATGAAAAAAATGCCTTCTGAATCTATTGATGTGGTAATAACGGATCCACCTTTCAATATCGGTAAAGACTATGGGGGAGTTTATAATGACAAAAGAACAGCAAAGGAATATATTGATTGGTGCAAGAGATGGCTTACTGAATGTATCCGCTTACTAAAACCAACAGGTAGCTTATACTTGTTTAATTACCCAGAGAATAATGCATATATCTTGCCATTTCTACAGGAAAAGATGGTATTTAGGCGTTGGATGACTTGGCATTACCCCACCAATACTGGACATTCAAAGACTAACTACACAAGAACGCAACACTCGATAATATTCTGTGTTAAAGGCAAAAATGCAACATTCAACAGGGATGCGGTTGCCGAACCTTATAAGAATCCTACAGATAAACGCATTATAGAGCGTTTAAAGAACGGTAGCAAGGGCAGAGCACCTTATGATGTGTTTCAGTTCAACCTTGTTAAAAACGTAAGTAAAGACAAAACAGAGCATCCGTGCCAAATACCAGTACCTTTGCTCAAGATATTCATAAAGGCAAGCAGTAATGAAGGCGATACGGTCTTTGATCCGTTTGGGGGTAGTTTCTCAACTTCTGTTGCAGCTAAGGAGCTTAACAGAAATTCCATAAGCATAGAAATAAACCCTGACTATGCCGAGATAGGTAAGAAAAGACTGGCTAACACAAAGCCTTTAGAGAAATTCTTTTAGTTTATCTTTTCTCTTTTTATCTTAACTGAACCTCTTGAGGTCAATTCGAGATGTCCGATATAGATTATCTTGTCTTTTTTATTATAGAGGTCTTTTGCAGGGTAAGTAGTGCCATACCTTCTATTTGCAATATTAGAGTGCCACTCCTTATCGGATAGTGTAGTCCGTGCTACGAAAAACTCATTAAAATTCCCTCCCCAAGAAATTAAGAAATAATCGTAAGGTCTTGTGCTAAACTCCCCTCCTTGCCAACTATTATCTGTAGATGTCATTTTTATCTCCAATTTCTCTCCAGTTTTGGTAAGAAACAGGTCAGATTCTTTATCATTCTGAGCAGATTTCACGAGATATCCTAATTTTTCGGTTAGAATATCTGCGAACGTGCCCTCGGCAATCTTGCCAATTATCTCAGAGATGTTTTTCTTACCAAGCGTAGCGTTAGATTCTTTGAGAACTTTATCTACGTTCTGCATTTTCTTTGAGATTTCCTTTATTATCTCAATTACAGTGCTTTTGTCTATTACCGTTGGCATGAGGATAGTAAGAAATACAACCTTAAAAACCTATCCTGCATTTTTAATCATTATTCTGCACTTTTAATCTGCACTTTTAATGCCTTTTAGTGCAAAGCCGATTACATTCGCTTTTGTAGTATCCTGATTTAAGCTATTTAGAGATCTTTCTTATTTGTTCTTCTATAATATCAAGGCCTTTTTCTAATGTTGAGTGCTTTACAGTGAGAGGAGGTATTATTCTAATAACTGAGTCCCCAGCTGGAAGAAGTATTAAACCGTTATAGAAACAATTTTCTATTATTTCATCTCTCTCTTTGACTGCGGGTTCCTTTGACTTTTTATCTTTTACTAACTCTACCCCTATCATTAACCCTATACCTCTTACATCCCCTACAATTTCATACTTTTCTTTCATTTCATTTAATCTTTTAAGTATTAGTTTAGAACCTTCTTTGATGTTGTTTCTTATTGAAGAAATGTTTTTATTTAGATGTTTTAATGATGCTTCTGCTGCAGCTACAGCTAGAAGATTTCCACCAAAAGTATTAGCGTGAGAACCAGCTGGAATGTCCCCCAGGGAGTTTTTAGTTATTGTAACACCCATAGGAACGCCTCCTGCTATTGATTTGGCCATAGTGTATATATCTGCAGTAACATCGAAGTTGTCTAAAGCTAGGAACTTTCCTGTCCTCATATAGCCGCTTTGTACCTCATCTGCAACAAGAACAATTCCATTTTCGTCAGCTAGCTTTCTTATCTCTTTTACAAACTCTTTAGGAGGTACTATGTAACCACCTTCACCTTGAATAGGCTCCATGAATATAGCTGAAACTTCCTTCCCTGGAACCTCTTTCTTTAGAACGTTTTTCTTAGTGTAATCTACACACGCTAAACCACAAGAAGGATACTCCTTACCAAAAGGACACCTATAACAATAAGCATATGGAACATGTATGTTTGAGTTAAAGGGACCGAAATGAGTTTTTTGTGAAGATCTTGAAGCTGTTAATCCCAATGAACCCATTGTTCTACCATGAAATGCACTGTAAAAAGATAAGGTATATTGTCGTTTTGTAAAGATCTTTGAAAACTTCAATGCAGCTTCATTTGATTCGGTACCTGAGTTAGAGAAGAAAACTCTTCCGAAACCTTTAGGCATCATCTTTAATAAATCCTCTGCAAAGTTTACAGGATTTTCACCATAAAAATCAGTGAATGCTCCATGAATTAAAACATCTGTTTGTTTTTTTATTGCCTCTCTTATTTCATAATTAGCATTTACCCCCATATTATAAACAGATATAAATGTAGAAAAATCAATAAACTTATTTCCAGAAATATCCTCTACAAAATCTCCTTTTCCTGTTTTTGGAACAAATGGATAATCAGAACGAGTAGTTGTAAGCATGAATTTTTTGTCTTTATTTATTGCATCTTTAATTTTTTTATCTATATTAATTGTCATTATATCAAGAAAAAATATAACAGGCTATTAATATAAATGTGTCTCTTTATCTAGTTTTTTAAAAATTATAATTAAAGAATCAGAATAAAATTAGATTGATAAAAATTGAAGAAAAAGTAAATATAAAATTGAAATTAAATTGGCGTGGAGTTTGCTCTTTCGCTAGAGTTCAAAGGTGGAAAGTTTTTCCAGTTTGGATTAGATACATTTGAACGTGAGTTGGTGTTTACATTACTGGTAGAGTTTGATGAGTTAGTATTTGTTGTATTTGTATTTATCGTGTTTGATGTAGTTGTTTTATTCGAAGTAGTTGTTTGATTAATTGTTGTTTTTGTTTGATTTGAAGTTGTTATGGTATTTGAAGTAGAGGTTTTTGATGCGTTTGAGTTATTTGAAGTGGTAATTGAGGATGTTGTTTTTTGATTCTTTACATTTGTATTTGATGTTAAAAGAAAACCTCCTATTATAATCAGGGCTATTACAATTATAGCAACTATTCCCAAAATTACTTTGTTCATATAAACCAATACACTAACTCTTTTTAGATATTTAAGCTTTTACCACATCATTTCTTTTGTGTTTTTTTAGCTTCTGATTTTGGTTGTTTTTCTGTTATCTCTAATGTTGTGTTTAATTGTTCTTTGTTCTTTGGATCTATCTTTTCAGTCAGGAACTCTAAGTGCTTTATGTTGCATCTTCTTTCTTTTTGTCTAGAGTGACTAATTATCATTACAAAGTTTTTGTCTACTACTTTTGTAACAACTGCCTTCTCTCCTGAGTCTCTTCCTAATTTTTTCACACAAATTCTTCCTTCTTCTAATAATGCCATTTTATCACATCAATTCTTGTTTTGTTCTTTATATTTTTCAAGTATTAAGTTTGCAATCTCTTCCGGTTTTTTATTATTTGTATCAATAATAATATCAAATGGTGTTTTGTCTTGACCAAAATCTATTTTGTAAAGACTCATATAAAGTTTATGATTTTCTTTATCACGAAGCTTTACAACATCTCCGGTTTCTGTTGTTTCTGTTCCATCTCTTTTTGACATACGTTCAGTTCTTTTTTCTACTGAAGCGTCGAGCCATACCTTAAATCCTTCTTTGAAAAGCCACGGAGCTGTGTAACTTGTTACAACAATATTTCCTTCACTTATTTTCTTTTCCATTCTTTTGTCTACTTCCTTATCAAAGCCAGGATTTCTTTCTCTTTCCTTTAGAAACTTCATTCCTTCTGCTGTGTCCCACCAATCATCTCCTGTTGGTGAGTAACCTCTTTCTTGAGCCATTTCTTTGAGGATTTCTCCTCCTCCTATTGAAGAGATATTCAACATATTAGCTAGTAATTTAGCTAATGTTGTTTTTCCAACAGCTGGATAACCAGAAAGGATAATAGCTTTCACAAAATAACCTCAGTGAGAGATCATTTGCAAGACATATGTTTTTTGTTTAATGCTTATATCATTTAACTTCATTTCTCCTTGCTCAATTCTGCTTGCTGCTTTTACAACACTACTTGAACATTTTGAACATAAAGTTCCTCCAAAAAGTCTTGAGTTAGATCTCCTTGTTTTGCCTCCTGTTCTTTTCAATGAAATTCCATTTAACTCTTTTTTACATATTGCACAATGAGGAAAGTTATTCTTTCTAGATTTGTAGTGAATTACCTGTCTTCCTGATTTGGTAACTCTTTGTAATCTTCTTTTGCTTCTTGATCTTTGCATTGGTTTTGGCACATTAACACCATTAATAACGTTTAATATTATTAGTAAGTACACCATAAGTGTACAGTATATTTTTGTTGATAAAGTTATTTAGACTTTTTTACTATTGTGATTTTTCCTCTGTTTTGAATGAAGGTTGCATTAAACCGAAGTTGTATTTATCCTTCAATCTTTTTCTATCTCTAAGTGAGAACAAAGAGGATAAAATTAATCCGGCTACAAATGTAACTGCTATGAATAATAACTGATAATTTAATGTAAAACCCAATAATGAAACGGATATTCCGGACTTTGCAAAGCCCATAGGTATTAAGAAGTAATACACTAAGGCAAATACTGGAAGTACAATTAACATCGGTTTCATTTGATTTTTCATGCTTTGCATGCTTGTATTAGTAAGGTCTTTTTGTTTTTCTGCTATCTTTTCTTTTGGAGCGTTGCTTTTTGTCATCTCCATTAACTCTTTAGTATGTTGATTCATTTTTGCTCTTAGTTCATACATTCTATCTATGTTTGATAATTTCCTTTGAAGAAATAATGCAAAAACAGCGTATACTATCCCAGCTGAGACCAATTCCAATATAAAAATACTTACCATTTTACAACCAGTTATTCTGAAAACGACTCTGAAAGAATTTTTGCCAACTCTTTTCTAAGCTCGTCTAATCTATCTTGTTTATTTTTTATGATATATAAAGGTACGCCAAGATAAACGGCATAGTAGCTCGCGAGACCCATATTTACAGATCTGTGTTCTTCTATTTCTTCGGCTGTTTCGTCTTCTCTTTGACGTGTTTTATCTCCGATTCTTCTTAATAAAATATCAACTGCTAATGCATCGATATATACAATTGCTTTTACATCTTTCAATACAGAAAGATCTGCTTTTGAAAATCCTGGAATGTATCTTTTACCGCTTTTTACAGAAGTATGTGTGTCAATGATTAGATTTCCTTTTAACTTTTCTACATCGTCAAAAACTGCTTTTCTTGCCTTTAAGATTTCAGGAAACTTAACTTTGCTTCTTATTTCATCTCTAGAAATTGATTTATCAGAGATATGTTTTAACATCTCTGTACCAACATTGATTATTTTATACTCTTTAAGTTTAGAAGTAATTGTTGATTTACCAGAACCAGGTGTACCTGTTATTATTACTTTTGCCATTATATTCACATTAAATAATTAACAAATAAAAATAAAAGAGTGCCCTTTAAAAGGGCACATTACAAAGCTAAATTATGTATTTAGTCTCCCATTCCAGGCATGCCAGGTGGCATTCCTCCTGAACCCGTAGGAGCTCTTCCTTTTGCACTTATCATGTCGTCTATTCTTAAGATAGATGCCGATGCTTCGGTTGCACTAGAGAATGCTTGTATCTTAACCTTCAATGGCTCTATGACACCTAATTTTTCCATATCGCCTATTGCGTTTTTGTATACATCAATTCCATAGTTTTTGCCTTCTTTGTTTTTGTGCTTTGTTCTTAATGTAACTAAGGTATCTATAGGATCCATTCCTGAGCTATCCGCCAATGTTTTAGGTATTACCTCAAGTGAGTCTGCAAAAGCTTGTATAGCTAATTGTTCTCTGCCACCTACATCAGTTGCAAAGTCTCTTAGCTTTATTGAGACTGACATCTCAATACTTCCTCCTCCTGTAACGTACTTTCCAGATTCTATTGCACTTGCCAATGCCCCTATTACATCTGTCATTGCTCTTTCTACTTCATCTATTGCTTGTTTTGTACCTCCTCTTATGAAAATTGTTACGCTCTTTGGATCCTTACATTTTTCTACGAAAAGCATCTGTTCCCCTGAGATCTTTCTCTCTTCGACTATTCCTGCAAAGCCAAGATCTTTTTCAGTTAAATCATCAAGACTTGTTACAAGTTTTGCATCAGTTGCTTTGCCTAATTTTTCCATGTCGCTCTTCTTTACTCTTCTTACTGCAATTATTCCTGCTTTTGCTAAATAGTGTTGTGCAACATCATCTATTCCTTTTTGTACAAAGATAACATTTGCTTTACTCTTTGCTATTTTGTCGACCATTTCTTTTAACATTTTTTCTTCTTGCATTAAGAATGCTTGCATTTGTTCTGGAGAAGTAATCTCGATTCTTGCATCGGTTTCTGTTTTTTCTATCTCCAAAGCAACATCAAGAAGTGCTATTGCTGCATTCTTCATTAACTTTGGCATACCAGGATGAGCTATCTCCTTATCTATCAAAACTCCATTTATGAAGTTTGTGTCCTCGATACTTCCACCTTCTTTCTTCTCTAACTTTATGAAGTCTCTGTCTATCTTTACCTTGTTTCCTTCTCTTATTGAAACTTGTTTCAAACCTTGTATAGCTAACTTTGATAGGTGCTTTTTAGTCACATCGCTACCGATGTTCTTTGAGCCCATTGAGATCATTGCTATTCTTCCTAATTTATCTTCATCATCTATATTCAAAGTTCCTGCCATGCTATTAAGTACTTCTATGGCCTTATCTCTTGCCATTTCATATCCTTTTATTATTGAAGCTGGAGGAATTCCTTGATCTAAAAGATTTCCTGCATGCTTTAACATATCTCCTGCTACTATTACGGCGCTTGTTGTTCCATCTCCCACTTCTTTATCTTGTGTTTTAGCTATCTCAACCATAATCTTAGCTACCGGATGCTCTACATTCATCTCTTCTAGAATTGTAGCTCCGTCGTTAGTTATTGCTATGTCTCCAAGCTCGCTAACCAACATTTTATCCATACCTTTAGGACCTAAAGTCGTTCTTACGATACTAGCAACTGCATAGCCTACAGCTATGTTTGTTCTTTGTGCTTCTTTACCAATAAGCCTACTTGTTCCTTCAGGCAATATTAAGTACTGTTGTCCACCTAATTGATTTTCTGCCATTTTTTCACCTATTTTTAATATAAAAAGTCCACTTTAATAGTGCATGCTATATACAAACACTACTATAAGTTATGCAATATAAAAATATTTAAAAGTTTCTTTTATAGCTATTTACGTCATAAACAGGTGATTTTTAGGGTTTTTACGTCAATCTACTACGTTTTACATATAACGTATACATTATAAAGCTTTAAATATCAAAAAATTCAAATTATATATTGGTAGTAAAATGGTAACACAAAAAATAAATGGGGAAAAAAATAGTAGTTCTTATTCAACTTTAACTCAAATTAAAAGACCAAAAACAATAGTAACAGCTACTGTAGTTGCAGTATCATTGTTCGGTGTTTTAAGACCTTCACAAAAACCTGCTGAAGCAAGAATGAATCCCATAGTAGCAGGAGTAATACAAGGAACAGTACAAGGATTAGCAAATGGAATAGATTATAGCTTAGCTAGAAATGGTTATTATGGAGGTTATAATGGATATTATGGTTGCTCACAACCTTTAATTAGCCCTTACCCAGTAGGACCACAATATGGCGCAGGAGGATATCCGGTAAATGTATATCAACCTACTTACTCACAGCCTTTAATTAGCCCTTACCCAGTAGGACCACAATATGGCGCAGGAGGATATCCAGTAAATCCTTATCAACCAACTTATTCAAGACCTTTGATTACCCCTTATCCAATATACTCACAGCCTACACAGGTATATCAAACACCTACATATACATCTCCAGTGTACACACCACCAACATATACTGTACCAGCAAGCTCAACGCCTGTGTACTCAGCACCTACTTACACACCACAAGCATATGTAAGAACTACACCAGCATATCAAAACACAAATAATCAAAGTAATAATGCAACAGCACAAACTCAAAGTAGTAATGTAAAAAACACTCCGGATTACACAGTTCAAAACAAAACAAGTACAGCAAATGAAAGCTCAACAACAATATATCCAGCAGGATACAATAAGTCGGGTAACATAGTAGGAAGCATTACAAAGGGTTTTTCAGGAAATGACTCAATAGCAGTAGAAGCAGGAGTAGTTGCATTAGCAGTATTCGGAGGTTTAGAGTTATTAAAGAAAGTAGTAAGAGTTAAAAAAATAAAAAACACTTCCGATGATGAGATTTGATAGTGGCATTTAAAAAGGTTTGCCTACTATAATATTATGAGATTTATGGCAAAGTCAAGCTCAGCTAAAAAGTCAAGTAAAATCACAAAGCTTAATCCACAGATTAAGATACAAAACATTGTAGTTAGTGCAGATTTACATGCAAATATAGATTTGTTCTCATTAACTAAAGATGTAAAAGAAGTATCTTATGAACCAGAGCAGTTCCCAGGAGCCATATTTAGAATAAAAGAACCAAAAGCCGTAATTATCTTATTTAAAAACGGAAAACTAATTTGTACAGGTTCAAACAACACAAAAAACATCAAGGAAGTATTAGAAAGAGCAGCAAAAATAATTTCCCAGTATGTAATTGAAATTAAGGATTAGAGTTCTTAACTTTACTCAGTAATGAGTCATATTTTTTAAAGAAGTTTTTCCAAGAGTAATTTCTAATTACATTATTTCTTCCATTTTTACCTAATTTTTCAATTAAAGAGTTATCATTGATTAATTCAAACATCTTTTCAGCCATCTCTTTTTCTGTGTTAACTAAAAATCCATCCTTTCCATTTCTTATTGTTTCTTTTGGACCCCCTTCATTTATTGAGATAATTGGCTTTGAACTTGCCATTGCTTCCAAAGGAACTAAACCATAATCCTCATTTTTAGATGCAAACAGAACCGCTGTGCTTTTTGAGTAAAGCTCACGTAATTTATCATCACTTAAGTTAGTAAGTATCTTTACATTCAAACCTTTTGAAAGTGATTTTAACTTTTCTAGATACTTCATGTGTTCAGGATCACTCGATAAAGTTCCTGCAAGTATTAATGAGTAGTTCTTATTTTTACTCATTTCTGAAAAATGTCTGAATGCTTTTATTACATAATCTTGTTGCTTGTTAACTATTATTCGTGAAGGATACAAAAAGTATTTATTGTATGAAGTATTTTCATAAAGTTCGTAATTTATTCCTGGAGGTATTACAGTTGCGGATCTCAAAAAGTATTGTTTAATTCTTGCTTCAGTATTTGCACTATTTGTTGCTATCTCCTCTATCTTATTTATTGTTCTTGATGCAACTGTTTTGTAAACCTTTGTCATTCCAGAGTAAAGCAACTTTTCTTTGTATGATCTATTTGCCATTCTTGTTTTGTATAAATCATATACTTCTCTAGGAGGTGTATGACAATACCATAAAACACGATTATTATTATGTCGTATCCACTCGCTAGGAGATATATGTGGATTTAAAACGTCATAATCTTCTTTTATTTTTAAGTTATAAAAGTTGTAACCATAACGCAAGCCTTGTGAAGCTCTGTATGGAAGAAAATTAGATAACGGAACCTTCTTTCCTACAACATTTACATCGACATCTTCAAACTCTTCATAAGTTTTTGTTTTGTCGTACTCTAATGTAAGTACAGGTGCTTTGTAATGCTTAGCTATTTCTAATATTACCCGCTCAGCTCCACCTTTTATGTTTAAGTAAGGTTGGAGTAGTATAAGCTTCATTTTATCAGTTATGAATAACCTAAAAAGATATTAAAATGTATTTAAGAAATGGATTTTAAAAATCCAAAAATAAATACACAGTTATCCAGGCACTGAGAAGTTATTACTAACATAACTTGGCTTTGCGATCTGTTTAGGTGAACCTCCAGTATAGTTGTTCAATTTGTATATCACTACATCGTTTGTTGAGTTGATCAAGTTTATTCCAGTAAATCCACCGACAGGATACACTAATGTATAACCAGGCAAGTGCCCTAGGAAGAATGCTCTGTAGTAATTTGAGCTGTAGAATAATGAAGGTGCATTTGTAACTGTATCATTTGGACCATTAGGTAAGTAAATTGCCATTGCGCTTAGGAATGTTCCTGCACTACCGTAGTTCACATAACCATTCGTTAGATCAGAGTTATTCAAGTCTACGAGTATATTTGTTGGAGTTCCGTTTACAGTGTATAATCTCAATACTCCATTAGCTGAACCTGTTGTCTGAACACAGTAACTAACATTTAATGCTTGAGGAACACTTTGACCAACTGTCATTAATACTTGCACAGCTTGTATCGAACTATTTTTGAAGTTACAGTAATCACTTACTGAAGGATTCAAAGGTATATTTACCTCTATAGGATCGTGAGATACTTCACATTGTGATGTTCCAGTTAAGAAGTTTACATTGTATTTTTTACCTTGTGATACAGCGTAAGCTTGGCTTGTTTCATTTGCGAATACACAACCTAAGAAATCAAGTGCGCCCCACTTTGGAACTAGCTGATCATCAAATAATGCATAGCCAGTTTGTGTTGATTGCATCAATGCAGCTAACTTTGATGGACCATATGAGTCATTAGGACTTAATACATAATTTGCAGCTACTTGATAATCAAATGCAGCTACTGAGTTATCTCCTCTTATTACTGCATTGCTGTTTCCAAACCAGTTTATCCAGTCACCATAGTCCCACCATGATAATATTCTTGGACCGTTAGGACCTACATTTGCTGAAGCCCATGACATTGCTGATAACCATGCTTGAGGTACAGTATTACAAAATAGATTAGCTCCCATTACATTGTTTGAGCTGAATATTTGAGAACATGTACTTCCTGATGCAGAAATTATTTGTAATACAGAGTTTGATTCTGCTATAAGAACTATTATTAATATTAAATAAAGCATATACTTAACTGCGTTATTGGCATAGTACTTAATCAATAGATATGAGATAACTGCTCCTAAAACAACACTTATTACTGAACCAATTATAAGACTTATTGATGCTAAGATTGAAGCTAATGCAAATATTAAGAATAATGATTCTATTATGTAAATTAACATCATAAATGATTCATTGTTTTTATTTCTTTCAGATAAGTACATTGAGATAGCTCCCAGTATTATGCCTATTGCGAGTATGTAAGCTACACCGAAGTGTGGAAGATACTTTACCTCGCTCATTCCTGCAACTGCAAGAACAGCAACAATTGCTATAGAAAGCATTGCGGTTTTTGAGTCTCTGAAAAATAATAGATAAAGTTCAATTACTATAAAGACAACTAACATGAAAAGTAAGAATATTGGAGAACCTAAAACTGAAGCTCCTATTGGACCAAAACCATTATTTCCAAAGTTAAAGCCCAAACCTGTTGGTGCATACTCTTGTACAGTCATAAATAAGGGTGAAGAAGGAGTTGTAAACTTTTGACTTAATTGTACATAATCCATAACTGGTTTTCCTAAGGGAGTGAATACAATTGCCAATGTTACAACAATCAATATTAGTATAAACCAAAGTAAGTATGTCATTCTTGATAAATCTTTTATATACTTTCTTTCCTTTGCTAACTTTGGAAGATAATCAAATATTGCAACTAGTATTAATGCAAATAATGGGAATGCAACTATTGTTGGTATTCCTAAAAGTGAAGGTATTCTGTTTGTAAGTGAAGCGCCATAAGGTGCGTATATTATGTAGAATATAGCTATTACTAAAATAACCAAACCATTCATTTTGTAGAAATCTAAGTTTATGTTTTTCTTGAATACATCTATGAACCCTTGTGCAACTATGTAGAAAGCTAGTATCCCTGCGTCTACAGTATAGTAGTGCGCACCCAAGAATGTTGATGCAAATGCAATTCCTGCCAAGATTGCAAAACGTTTTTCTTTTGGATTCTTTACAGCAAGTAAGTAAGCCGCAAAGAAGAAGAATAATGTAAATATTCCCCATGGTTCAAGTAACTGTTCTCCTGCTATAAATGTTGAGATTAACGTTGGCATTAAGAATGTAAGTGCAGCTGCAAAAAGAGCAGGAACCTTTCCGAACTCGTGATAAATAAACATGAATATTACAAATACAAGCAATGCTGCAACAATTGGGGGATAGAAACTACTTACATTGCTTAGTAGTGTTGTGCTTAAATGTTGAGTATTGTTTGTTGCTAGTTGATACCAATAAGCTTCCAAATAAGGAACTATTGGTTGTATTCTATGAACAGTACCGTTAACTAATGTAGGCCATGCAGCATGCTCATACAGAGGCTGATAACCATAAGTAAGAATATATTGTGCACTTACCATATCGAAGTAAGGATCGAACTCAAAGAACTTTGGTGCAACACCTATATTTGCTATTCTTGTTGCGAATGTCGCCAACATTATTAATAACAATATAGTCCACATTAACATATTGCTGTTAAAGAATGATGAACCATTAGATGAGTTACTTACTTTTGAATCGGTATTTGCAAGTAATTGTGATTCTTCTCTTTCGTGTTCTTTTAATAATCTTCTTAACTGTTCTTTGTGAGATTCTTTTACTATCTCCATTTCTTCTGAACCAGAACCTTTGTTTTTTAACATTGAAATTTCTTCATGTTGTTTGCTTTCTAAATCTCTTTCTTCTCTTTCATGCATGCGAACTATTGTCAAATCTAAATTTAATGAAGAAATCTTTTGCCTTAACTCAACTAGTTTTTGATCGTTGTTTGTTCTTAAAGAAATTGGAGAGTTATTTTTAATATTAGATAAAAATTTAAGGGATAGGTCATCTTTTGTTAATGAACCTTGCCAGATACATAAGATTATGCCAATTATAGTAAGTAGTATTACATTTGCATTATAAAGTGCAGCTGAGAATGAAAATGCATGTATATAAGGAATTAAGTATGCTTCTCCCCAAACCATTGCTGGAGGAAAGATTAAACCAAAAATAAAACCAATTACTGTTATCTCAAAAATACTTAACTTTGTTTTTCTGAGCAACGCCAAAGCCAGGAAAAAGCCTGGTACTAATATAGACAAAAATCCTATTATAAGTGCAGCTATCATATATCCACAATCTAAAATTTCCTAAGTGTTCCAATAACTTAATAAAGTTATAAAACTAATTATAGATTAGTTATTTAAAGAGAAAGTTATTAAAGATTTGTTTTGGCTAGGGTTTATGGACAAACGTGTTTTCATTATAGGTGCAGGAACTGCTGGATTGATATTGGCTAGAGAACTTTCTAAAAAAGGAATAAAGACAAAGGTATTTGACCAAAAAAAGAAACCAGGAACTCCAGTTACGGCCTCTGGAATAATCTCAATAAACGGTTTGAAGTCAATAAAAACAAATTATGAAGAAACAATAACAAATACATTATACGGAGCTAGATTACATGCCGGAAAAAGTGTCATGGAGATTAAAGCAAAAAAACCAATAGCGTATGTAGTAGATAGAGAAAAATTTAATGAAGTATTACTTAAGGAAGCACAGGATTCAGGAGCTGAAATCTCATTAGGAAAACGTATTACTGAAGAGGATATACAAGAGTTATCTAAACAAGGAATTGTAGTAGGTGCAGATGGTGCAGTATCTACAGTTGCAAAACACTTTGAGATGGGAAATGTTGAGTCATATGTATTAACATACAAAGCAGAGTATGAAACTAATTTAGAAGATATACAAAGTGTTGATTTATTTTTTGATAAGGATATCTCTGCAGGTTTGTTTGGATGGTTATGTCCTAACTCTAAAACAATTTTAGAAGCAGGGATAGGAATTAATCCAGGAAGATATAATAGCAAAGCAGCTTTTGAGAAGTTTATTTCCTATAAAAGCACTGAGAGTAAATTAAAAAATGCTACACTTCTTAATGAGCATGCAAGCATAATACCTATGAAACTAAGAAAGAAAATAGTTGATGAAAAAAATAATGTTATTTTAGTTGGCGATTCGGCAGGACAGGTAAAACCATCAACAGGTGGAGGGATAGTTTTTGGAGGTAATGCCGCTATAATTGCCTCTGAAATAATACAAAAATACTTCAATGGAGATGTATCATTAAAAGAGTATGAAAAACTTTACAAAAAGAAGTTTGTATTTGATACAAGAGTGCATAAATTACTAAATAATTTTTACTCGAATGCAAGTGAAAAGAGTTTATCGCTTACTATGCGAGTACTTAACAACATAGGAATGTCTAGTTTTCTAAGTGAGTATGGAGATATGGACAGTCCAAAAACAATAATTAAAAACGCAATACTTAGAAAGCGTTTATGAAGTTTTAGAGTTTTTTGTTCTTGTGATTTGTCTTCTACGAGTCGTGTTAGCAGAAGTAGTTTTTATTGGAGTTACTGTTGTTCCTGGAGTTTTGTTGTTTTTGTTTTTTAAGTTATAATAGAAGTAAACTGGAACCATTATGAACCATGTTGATACGAATATGCCTATTAAGAATGCAAGTATTGCGCCTAAAATTGGAATTATTGAAACAAGTGTCATAATTAGATAACTTACAAACTCTAAAATTCCTATTATTATAAATAGGATGAATATCTCTGCCTTTCTATTATAACATATTTTGTAACTTTTTTTAATTGCTTGAATTGGTGCTGTCCCTTCGATTATTATTAATGGATTTATTAAAAAGAATGATATTGAAAGTAGTATGCCTATAAAAACTGCAATTATTATTAAGATTAATCCTATTATTATTCCAAATCCTCCACCTATATTAACAAATGAGGTAATGCCTAAAAGTAAAGGTATACCAACACTTACTAAACCGATTATAGATATTATTATTCCTGCAACTAATAATGAAATATACTTTGAAGATGATTTTTTAAATGCATTAATTACACTTACTTTTGTTTTTGTTTTTATTTGTTCAACAAGAGCAATTATTGTCCCGTATACAAATATAGAAATTATAAATGATATTAATGATATAACAATTATAAAACTAATTAAATAAACAAACGTATTCTTAAGTGAAGAGAAAAGAGTACTTGCAAATGTACCTGATACATTGTAAGTAGAGTTTACACTTTGATTACTTAGACTGTGTATAAATGATAGACCTCCGCTGGATAAAATAGCATATGCTATGATAACAACTGCTATTATTGTAACTAGTATACCCAAGATAAGATATGGCAGTAATACTTTTGGATTTGATAAAATATCGTTGAATGATTCTGAGAATATTTTTGAGATGTCCATTAAAAACACACATATTATAATAAACAATAATATATAAATATAATTGGTGTTTCCATCGAAATCGATATTAAAAATATTGAAAAAGAAGGAATAGGGAGAGTTTACATTGAAGTTGATGGAGAAAGTGCAGAGTTATTATATAGTATAGATGATGAAGAAACTGTAATGAGTATTTACCATACATTTGTCCCAGAGGTTTTGAGGAGTAAGGGCATTGCAGAAAAATTAACAAGATATGCTTTTGAAATTGCAAAAAGTAGAAAACTTTTAGTAAAACCAGACTGCGATTATGTAAAAAACTTTTTTGAAAAACATAAAGAGTTTGAGGAATTGCTCTACAAGATTTAATTTTATACGAAATCTTTTATATTAAATAAATTTATTCGATTAACTTATTTAAAAATAAATTATCGATAAGTAGTAATTGATTATCAAGGCTTAGTGTAGTTTATATTTGTTGTTGTGCCGTTGTTTCCATTACCGCTATAATCAGTAGTACTTCCGCTGAGAAGCCACCATGCAGCTATGCTAGCATTATCTAATGGTCCACCATATATTCCTTCTTTATATAACTGCAAAACTTGTGAGCTAGATAATGTTTTTGCATAAATCTGGAGATTTACCATGCTTCCGTTGAAGTAAGTGTAAGGAGTACCCTGCGCAGATCTTGCCCCTATAACAAGAGAGGTTGCATTATAATTAGTTACATTTGCACCTGGAAGCGAGCCTATGTATACTCCATTTTCATAAGTTAATACATTTTTCCCATTCGATGTTACTACTATATTAGTCCATTTATTAAGTGGAACTGTTGCACTAGTTGGTTTTGCATTTCCAGGTTCGTTTATTATCCATGATAGTATACCAGTTGAGCTTATGCCCCATCCATACGCAGGTTCTAGTTCAAAAATTATACTTGAAAGAGGAAAACCATTTCCGTTTGGACTTGGAGGATATGCAGAAACATTCACCCATGCAGAAAATGTGAAGTTAGGATTTCCTACATTTAATACACCTTTATCTGGAACAGATATAGAGCTAGTTTTTCCGTTAAATGTGGCTGTTAATGCGGGCTGGCTTGATCTTGCAAAGAACTTACCAACTTCAGCTATCTGATTGCTTGCATAAGGTGTGTTGTATTGTATCCATATACTTCCGCTTGCGCTATTACCAGACAAGTTACAAATAGTTGCCACATTTACTACTTGACCAGTAGCTACTGTATAGTTAACACCTACAAAATTTAGGTTGTTTCCATTGCTACAGGATATACCAGTTATTGTATATCTGGTATTTTCTAATGGTGCTTGAGCAATGTTCATACTTAATAATCCACTGCTACTAAGTACCACAGTATTACACTCAAAACCCACTGATGCCACACATGTGTTAGGAAAAAATACATTAAATATTCCAAGTTCAAAAAGAGAAATAAGTATTACTGCGATTATTAATAAGGCCCAACCATAGGTCATTAAGAACTCCATAGCTGATTGCGAGTGCATCTTGTTTTTAGAGCTCTTTGACTTATTCTTTCCAGTATTTTGAGTAGAAACATGTTCATTTTTAGCTAGGTTTCTTTTTGCGAGTTTTTTTCTTGCCATTTAATACACTTATGTAAAGCATATAAACTTTTTAAAGTTATCTGCGCCAGTCGGGATTTGAACCCGAGCGCCGAGCTTATTCCTAAATATTGGGAAGCTCGTATCCTACCAGGCTAGATGACTGGCGCTGTAGTTATTACTCTTTCTTTTCTTCTTTTGATTTGTTTATTAAACGTTTTCCTAAGTCTTCCCTCGCCTTTAGATCAGTAAGTACTTTATCATATTCATCTTTTTTAAGAACTCTTTCTAAGATATACTTTGAATAATCTACAGAAATTTCAGATAAAGAAAGCATTACTGATTGTAATTGTGAAGTCTTTATTACTAGCTCATTTTCTGGTTTTATTATCTCTAAACCTGCTGGTGCAAAGTTAAAAACTGCATTTATTAGTGCACCTATGTCACTAAATAAGGTAGTTACTGTAGCTGCAGATGAATAAACATCATTTACTTTTATTGTTTCTTCTATACTTCCAGAACAGTAAACAACTCCTGCTGATTTAAGCAATTTATTGTTAATTAAATCTGCGAGTAATGCTTGTAAATCTGTATCTTCAGGACTTTGCATATCAAAATAAAGTTTCGTTAGTATTCCACCTTTTCTTAAGGTGTTTTCAGTTACTTCTTCCATCTCTGTTTTTGCCATTTTATCACTCTTGTATTTTTTTGTTTTTTAATATTTTTATTATTGAATTAATATCTAAAAGTTCTTCAGTTCCAGTAACCATATTTTTTATAGTTGCTTTATTTTGTTGTTTTTCTTTATTGCCTATTATAATCACAAATGGAATTTTTAATGAGTTTGCATAATCTAATTGTTTAGATACACCTTTAGAAAGCAATGACATATCTGTTTTTATCGCATTATTTCTTAATTCAGATGCTATTGAAACTGCATATGTTAAATTTTCTTTTCCTATACACGATACAAAAACTTCAGCATATGTTTTATTTGCAGAGCTTCCTAATAACTCCAATACACGCGTTACACCTATCGAGGAACCTACAGCGGGAATATCTTTTCTAATATAAAGTCCTATTAACTTATCATACCTTCCGCCAGATGCAATTGTAGGGAGACGTTTTTTATTTTCATAAACCACAAACTCCCAAACTAAACCAGTATAGTAATCCATACCTCTTGAAAGAGATGGAGTAATTTTAACATTTTTAATTCCGTACGTTTCTAATAATGATAAAACTTCGCTAAGCATTTCGGCTTCTCCAGAAGTATTTTTTACCTGTGATTTAAATAATGCTATCCAATTTTCATTACTTTTTTCAGAAGTTATTAACTCAAGTAATTTTTCTGCTGTGTTATCAGGAACTCCTTTGGAAATTATTTGAGTTCTTGCTTCAGTATAACTTATTTTATCTAGTTTATCAATTATACGCATAATTGAAACATGAAGTTTAAGGTCAATTTCAAAACTTAATAGTATATTTGCCAATAAGACTCTGCTATTAATAAGAATATCAAAGTTTTTTATACCTACAGAGGTTATTATTTTGTGCGTTGCAGAGATTAACTCTGCTTCAGCTGTTATCTCAGTATTCCCAACAATGTCAATATCTGCTTGGTAGAACTCACGCTCACGCATTTTTTGAGGTTCATCCATACGCCAAACTTTACCTATTTGATATCTTTTAAAAGGCAATACAATATCTTTGTTACTTGCAACAAATCTTGCCAAAGGAACAGTTAAATCGTAACGTAAGCCTTCTTTTTTTCCTTCTATTAAATAGATGTCCTTTGCATTCTCATCTCCGTAAGCTTTAGCCATTAATGTCTCAGTTAACTCAATACTAGGAGTTTCTATTGGAAAAAAACCATAAAGTCTGAAGATTCTTTCAGCTTCTGATAATAATTTTTTAAGCTGTATTGAATTTTCAGGCCTTAAGTCTGAAGTTCCTCTAGGTAACGATAGATCCATTTTATCAATTTACATGTTCTTTTGTAACCATTTCTTGAAAGATTCTTTTGGCAATGCTCCAACAGATGTAGCTAATACTTGCCCATCTTTAAAAAGAAGTACAGTAGGTATACTCATTATGTTGAACTTACCTGCAGTTTCTTGATTGTCATCAGTATTTAGCTTTGCAAACTTTATTTTACCTTCAAACTCTTTTTCTGTTTCTTCTATTATTGGAGAAAATATTCTGCAAGGACCACACCAAGGAGCCCAGAAATCTACCACAACAGGTATCTTTGACTTAGAAACTTCTTCTTCAAAATTTTTATCAGTTACATCTAACATTTTTACACCAAGTATATTTTGAGTTTTTGTTTATTTAAAGCTTTCTAAATTAAAAATAGAAGGGGTATAAATATGTATATAAATTTTAATGTAGATAAAATCCTATGCAAAAACCAATTAAGCTACAAAGTGCAATGGAGTACTTGATGACTTATGGTTGGTCAATTCTAATTATTGCAATTGCTCTTGTTGTTCTTTTTGAGTTGGGTGTTTTCAATACCAGTTCATTATCTGGAAGTAATGCCTGTATTGCACAATCAGGTTATTTGTGTTCGCAAGTTTCTCTTGCAACAAACGGAATTCTTTCTGCACAGATTGGAAATAATTATGGTACAATAACAATAACTGGAGTCACTTGTACTACATCAACTCAGGTTCCAGTAAGTTCTTCTTTTAATTCTATTTCATCAGTAAAAGTTAGTGATGGAGAAACAACATCTTTGGATTTTTACTGCCCTATTTCAAGTAATACAATAGGTACTCCGTTTAATGGTAAACTTTGGATCATTTTCACTTCAGATTCATCATCACAACAAATCGGAGAAGTAGGTGTTGTTTCTGCAAAATCAAGTGTTAGCTCTTCTTCAGCATTTCAAGGAGTTTTTAGTACCGGAAGTTCAGTTCCAATAACATTAACAAATCAACAAAGTTCAGGAACTCAATCAAACTTCCAACAGATGATTTACTTTAATCCTTCAACATATTCATCTTATGAAAACTCAAACTTAAGTAACATAGAATTTACAAGTGGTTCATCATTAACAAATGGAGGTACACCTCTTTATGCGTGGATAGAAAGTGGTGCGTCTTCTTCTGCTGCAAATACTGTTGTTTGGGTAAACTTAGGAAGTACAACATTAGGTGCAAATAACAATTATATCTCAGTAAATGTAATAAACTCACAAAGCACAGCAACAGGAACAAACTTCCAACAAATGATTTCGTTCAACGCTTTAAGTTATTCTAATTATGAAGCATCAGATTTAGGAAATATACGTTTCTATGCAGGAAGTACTGAATTGTATTCATGGTGTGAGTCTGGTTGTACAAGTACTTCAAGCAATGCAATATTTTAGATAAATACTGGTTCTCTTAGCATAGGCGCAAGTTCTTACGCAACTGTAAATATGATTTTTGAACCTACTTCAACAGAGTACAGTGGAGTTCATGCAGGCGAAGCGCCACAGCTTTCATCAACTTATGCACAGTATGACAATGGAGCGAATGTGTTCAGCTTTTACCAGGCATTTGGCGGTCTTTCAAGTCTTCCTTCAGGCTGGAGTTCATACAGTTCAAATTCTTTAAACACCTGTACAATTACATATAACCCAACAAATATTTTAATAAATCCACCATCAGGTGTGGGAAATTGTGGGATTTATAAATCATATGCACCAACAACACCTATAATTTATGAACTTTATGGCAATCTGTATAACCCGGGAAATGGAGCAGCTGCAAGTGAGTATAGTGGCTTAGCTTCAAGTCTTTTGTCTGGAGGTTATGGATTACTTGAAAATGGTGGTGGAAGCACAACAAAATTATTGTATTATCCATCTTATGCTACCTCCTCTTATGTAGATTCAAATTCAATGAAGTTGTATCAGCTAATTATTTCTTCAGCAACAACAGTTCAGGAAGATGTGAATTATGTAAATTACTATTCTGCAACAGTAACTTCTTATACACCGGCATATATATACGGAATAGATGGTAATTATGCAAGTATTGTTTCTTATCAATACTTGGGTTATATGCGAACACGTGCCTACCCACCAGATGGAGTTATGCCAACCGTACAATTAAGTAGTGTACAAAGTGGTGATATTTTATCTTCTAACACACAAACAATTTATATGAACTTTTTAAGTTCAAACTCTCCAGTTAGTTCTGGTTACACTGGTTATGCTCCACAGCTTTACTGTGCAAGTGGTTGTGCACAAAGCTCTTATGCACAGTATGATAATGGAGGAAG
>JAJZMZ010000012.1 GCA_021848095.1 Microcaldota archaeon
AACTACAATAAGTTATCTAAATATTAAAAATTTCACTTACTCTATATACTTCAAAAACGTTAATTGGTCAAAATACTCAAACTCAAGTTGTACCTTTTTTAATACTGTTTATCAAAAATCTATATCATGTTATAAAGTAACCTCATTGATCAATACCTCAAGTATCAAATTAACATTATTCTTTAAAAATACATTAAACACTTCATTATACCTCGATAATAATGTAATAAAATTACTCGATCCGAATCCAGAAAACTTTACTGGTTGTGGTCCTTTAACTATAAACCCTTCAAATGGTTTTAATTGTACTATAATCTTAAAAAATAATAATATACTTCCAAAGATGTCAATAAGTAGAAACTTTGAAATTAGTTATTGCTATAAATCTTGCAATAATACAAATATTAATTATTTAACCGGAAGTTTTCAAACAATAGCAGTTCCATATAACGACAGCACTCCATTTAACTATACTTCTGCTATACATTCAACTAAACCTTCAAATTCTTTATTCTCTTACTCAGGAACATTTCAGGTTCCAATAAATCTCACATTAGAGAATGTCTCATCCTTAACATCCGGTTTTTATGTTGAGAATGTAACTCCGAACTTACCACTAAACTTCACTGGCAATGTAGGAAAAACACTACATATCGCGATTCAACTTCCAAATACTTATTATGACGGTAATCTGGCTTTAAAATTAGTTTATTCTTCTTGATTATTGAGTTTTCAAAATATGTAGATTTAATATAAAAATTTACTCTTTAAAATTATAGATCTTATCTCTTGTTTTAAATCTTGCAGCCAAACTTTTTCCAGTTATCTGATTATAGAACTTTTCTAAACCTTCAATGCTTTCAATTGGTTTTACATTTACATATTTATTGCCTTTATACATTAATAAGAAGTAGGATGGAGTTCCAGCAACAAAATTTGGTGCAGCATATCTATTGAAGAAGTATGGTTCTGTAACTGTGCCAAAATTTTCTGTATATTGTTTTTTGTATTCATATACTGTGTATCCATTTATGTTTTTTTCAATTGGTTTTTCTTGTTCAGTATAAAGACTTTTTGAAAGATCAAACTCAGAACCCTCCCTTCTATGTAAGGCTCTAAACCACTTTTCTAACTGTGTACCATCTACAGGTATAGGTGTCATGAAGTCAGTGCCACTTATTTGATAATAACCAATGCCTCTTGGTCCTTCATTGCTTAGAAATGGGTTATCCTTCGTTCCGGTTCTTTGATATGCATATTTATTATCATTTGTCGTATCAAATTCTATATCATTTATCTTTTTATAAAATATAGGATCTTGTTTATAAACTCCAATAACTTGATTTACATTGTTTGTTTTAGGGTCTTGTTTTTGAGTATTATCCGAACTTTCGTTTTGATTCTTTTTAACATTTTTATATATAGGCGGATCTAAAAATATATCTTCCGAATTGTGTTTTCTAGCTTTAACTGGGACTAATCTAATCTCTCCTTGATACATCTCTTTTCTGTTTCTATTAGCTATTTTTTCCCACTGTGTATTATTAGGTAAATTTAGCATATAGGTATTTTTATAATCCATTATTATATTTGGAGGCACTGTAAAAAAACTATCTGGACCTATCCATTTAATAATAGTCTTTGCTCTTTTGCTATTTTTAAGTAAAGTATATATTTTTTCATAATCCTTTTTAGAGTTTATTACGGGTGTTATAAACGCCCCCATCATCAAGTACCTTCCTTTTTTGAAAAACTTTTGGAATAGGTATGGACGTTCAATACTTCCATCCTGATACATTCCAACTGAAATTCTATCCCTTAAATGTATAGGAGTCTGAGCATAAAAAAATAATTTACCCTTTATTTTTACTCCAGAGTAAATAAAATTGTCAATATTTAACAACCTTTTCTGATTTACTTTAGAATATAAAATACTATGGATCTTTTTCAAATAAGATTTACTATAAACTTTATTAAATATCATAAATTGTGAGTATCTAAATGATCCATTCGCATCTTTGAAGTAATAATAACCTGGGCCCCTCCACTTTAAGTTCTTGTTTGTTACTTTAAATGGAAAAGAAGACGTTCCGTCACCATACCCTGGTATATAATTTATTTGTTTTTTTAATGGAACTCCACAATATAATTTAAATAAACCTCTAATATGATTTTTCTCATCTTTTGAAAACTTAATTACCTTTAATCCAGGTAAGTTCACATTCGTATATGCTCCGGCTAGAAAGTACCTTGCTGTTTTACCACCAATATAAGATAAATTAGTTCTTATATGGCTTCTAGGATTTATCATACCGTGAATATAATTATTATCATAAATAAACTGTTTAATGAATTGTTTATCAGAATCGCCGAAAAACTCGGCGTTATTTTTAGTTATCTTATAAAGCGTGTTTATATCTGATAAGAACTCTTTATATGTAACTTTTTTAGGTGTTTCAAGATAAAATAATCCCTCTCCAAGGTTATACTGTGTTTTTTGAAAAGGTAGAGGTACACCTACTTGAAAGCAGTAGTACCCTAATCCTTTATAATCAGCTACATTATTTTGTAAATAATTCGCGTAATTGGCTGTATTCATCCTCCAGATAGTATTAGCGGTTCCCATTAACGTGACATTTATAGCAGTCAAACCCTCTGAAGGCGCTCCGTAATCTTTATTCAATACACCTATCTCTTGAGTTGCAAATGGTCTTTTTTCAGTTCCTTCTGGGAAGTAATGTAACTTGCCTTTAAAGAGTTTAAATTTCTTACCTCCTATAACTACATCATTCTTTTTTACTTTAATCTCATCTCTTTTTACTGTAGGAATAGTATAATAATAACTAGTAAACGGAGCAGCATCTACGATATTGTTAAATATATTTGTTGCACCTAAGGCAGTCAAAGTAAAGGTTGTAATTATTGCAGAAGCTCTTTTTATCTTAGATAAACTCTCAGATAACTTATTACCATCTATCTCTTTTTCTAGAGCTCTAGTCTCGCTTTCTTGTGAAGCTAAACTAGACCTGAGTTTAAACCCAGCATCCATCCCAATATCCCATTATTTTATCCCAAATTAAGATATAATAAGCTTTCTAAAGTGTTCCACTATTAGCGGTTTTTTCTAGTTTTTAGGAACCTGACAAATTAAATATCTTCTTGTTTTATAGGATTTGGGGGCTTTCTCTTCTCTTTTGTCGTCGTAAAAGACGGTTTACAATGAGTCTCCTGAGCAACAGATGCAACGAGTGCATCGTTCGCCTGTCAGGAGAATGAAAACATGGAAATATATGAGTTAAAGAATAAATTAATAGAGGTTTGGGCCGCTGCATGCGTAATAGTGCAGAAGTATGGGCATACACGGAAGTTTGCAAAACATCTTGTTGCACTTGCAATAAGGCAAATATAAAACTTCAACGACGTTAGACTCGTCCGTTTTCTCATGAACGACAAGATCGGAAAGGTTCTCGGCTCAAGCAAATCACCATGACTCGAGGTTCTTCAGACCTCTTTTCATGAGAGCAAAACAGTGGCTCACGTTTGGATTGGGGGCAAAATACATTGCAGATTCAGCAATGGATGCGGCATGGATAAAAGACGGGCTCAAGGAAGATAGGATGACCCCAGTCATCACATCAAATGGAAGAGGGAAGTTCAAGTCCTCTGTGCCAAAAGACAGGGATTATGGAAGGAGATGGGCTGTAGAACGTTTCTTCGCAAGATTGAAGGAGACGTTCTGCCTCAGAAACAACAGGTTTATCGGAATGAAACCCGTGAAAATTCATGTGTTTTCTTGTATTCTCGGATATCTCCTCCGTTATTGAAGGGCTCTTTTGGAATTGACGAGGCGATTGAATGTAAATGTCAAGTCATTATTCAATGTGAAAACATCTGTTTTTATATTTTAGTGTCAAAATAAAAGTTATGAAACTTCAGTCAGCAATGGAGTATTTAGTGACATATTCGTGGGCA
>JAJZMZ010000039.1 GCA_021848095.1 Microcaldota archaeon
CCTAATCGTCTGTGTCTGAAAAGAGAGACTATCGCACCTATTGAGTTTAACATAATTTTTGGTATATCTATGGGAGGGTTTGTCATTCTAATTATTGTATCTTGAGAGTTATCTGCGTGTAGTGTTCCATATACTGCGTGACCAGTGTGTATAGCTTCGAAAAGAGTCTCAGCGTCGTTCTTAACTCTAATTTCTCCGATAAGCATAATATCTGGTCTTTGCCTCAAAGCGTTAATCATCAAGTCATAAAGTTTAATTTCTCCCTTTCCTTCTGGGTTTGGTTGCCTAGTTTGCATAGGTACCCACTGTAAGAAACCTGGTAAGCTAAGTTCTCTAGTGTCTTCTACTGATATTACTCTTCTGTTAGGTGGCATGAACATGCTCATAGCGTTAAGGAAACTCGTCTTACCGCTAGCTGTACCTCCTGATACTAAAATACTAATTTCGTTTTGTATGCTTAGCCAGATTAAACCAGCTAGTTCTGGAGATAATGATTTATTTGCTACAAGTGCAGGCATGCTCCATGGGTTCTTAGCGAACTTTCTTATTGTTATTGTGTTTCCCTTTACTGATATGGGATATAAAGTAGCGTTTACTCTGGAACCATCTGGTAGCTCAGCGTCCATAATTGGAGTTAAGTTGCTTATTTCCCTTCCTACTTTTCTTCCAATCTGTTCTGATATTTCGTAAATCTCTTCTTCACTTTGAAGCTTTAAGTTACTTTTACACCAGCCGTGATCTTTATGGAAAATCCATATCGGTTCACTAGCTGTGTTAACCGCAATTTCTTCTAAATTTTCATCAGCTATAAAAACTTCTAAATCTCCTAAACCTAAGAACATGTTTATTATGTAAGCAATAAGTGTACTCTTCATTTCTTGATTTATTCCAGGTAAGTATTTATCTAAAATTGTACTTGCAGAGCTTTCATAAAGTTGGTTTAACTCTTTAATGTACTTTTCATCTTGTAATCTTTGTTGATCTACTGGAACAGCAGCAAGTAACTCTGGTCTCATTGACATTAATAAAATTTTAGTTGCATCACCAATGCCCGTATAACTTACACTGTAAATAGGAACGAAGTCTCCTTTTTTAGTTATGTCTATATTTACCTCTAGACCGTTTGCATTAAATTTATACTTTGTTAATGTTACTTCTTCATTCGCCATAAACTCTACTCATTACTGTGCAGGTTTTCCTTTCTCTGGTTCTGCACCAACTTCAGATAACCTATCTCCCATATTTTTAATTCTAGTACTTATGTCTTTTGTTTTTTGTTCATTCTCTAAAACTTTTCTGTAATTTTCTACTGCGTTTTTATCTCTTTTCTTTGTTGTACCTCTTTTTAGCTCTGATTGCAACTGCGCTATTTCCTTCTTAATATCTTCTACTTCATCAAATATTACTTTTATTTGAGTATCTACTTTTTTAATCTCATCTAACTTTGCTTCATACTGCTTTATCAGTTCTAACTCTTTATTTACATCTGAGGTTATTTTTTCATACCTTTTACTACTTAAATTATATATTTTTTCTACATCGTCTTTTGCTTTTGTAGTTTTATCTAATATAGCTATCCTTTCCTTCTTTATTTTCATGTTCATTTCTGTTTGACTCTTTTTATACTCTTCAAGTTTTTCATCATAACTTGATATTTGCGAGTAAATTGTTTTTTCAAATATGTTTATCTGCTCTTCTTTTTCTTTCAAGTCTCTTTCCATTATTGAAAACTGATCCTTCATATCGAACATTTTTTTATTAAACTCATTTATCAAATCCTTCATTGAACTTCTCATATACGCCGTTTTACTTCTTAAATCATCAATTATTTCACGTGCATTTTTCGATACAACATCGACATTTTGAAATGATAAATACTCTTTGTTAAAATCAAAATCTCTACTTTTTAAATTTTGTATCTCGTTATTCATCTGGTCTAAATAGGATTTAACACTCATTATTGTTTTTTGTGCTTCTGCATTATATGCTACTAGTTCATTAGTTGCACTTTTAATTGCAGGATCATTTTCTTTTAAGTATTTGTCAGTAGTTTCAAAGTAACTCTTAAAATTTTTTATTTTGTTATTTAATGCTTCAATATTTTTTCTCTGAATATCTAAATTTTCATTTATTACTGTTGATTTTATCTCACTTATTTTTTTAATATTTTCAACACTCATCTGTTCTGGAGCCAAATCAGTTATCTGTGTAGAACCTTTATTTACCGAAGGATTTCTACTTAAGTTTATTTTTTCAGAAGTAGGTGTAATATACATCTTTCCCATTTTGTATACTAATCGAACTAACTTTGCTTTTTCAAGTGCTCTTGACCACTCTATCAATGTAGGTTCACTAACATTTAAAATATTAGCCAGTGTCTGGGCATCGACTTCTCCTTTTTCATTTACATAACTAAGTAAGGAGTCTATTCCAGTTACTACATTCGCAACCATACTGTATCACTATTGAATAACAAATAAATACTTAAATAGGTTTCCTTTATTTACGCCTTATTAAATGCCATTAAAATTTTTTTTCTAGAAAATTTAAAATTATTTTAACTTTATATAAACTCTTCCCAGTTTATGTGTTATTATTACTTTACCTAATTTTTCAAGTCCCTTTGAAACTTCAAAAACAGTCTCTTCTTTAACATTCAAAGCACTAGAAATTTTACTTAAACTACCTTCACCATTTAAATAAAGATAATTTAATATAGCATCAATCCCAGTTACCGCATTATCTCCCATGTTAATACATATACTACAACATTTAATAAAGTTGAGATACTTATAAATTCGATAAAATGTTGTTTTCTGAAGTTGCAGAGTACTATCAAAAATTAGAAGAAGTTTCTTCAAGATTAACAATGATAGATATTCTTTCGGAACTTTTTTCAAAATCTTCAAAAGATGAAATTAAACAACTCATTTATTTAACTAAAGGGGCTCTTTCTCCACCTTTTGAAGGAAAAGAAATAGGCATGGCAGAAAAACTTGCAATTTCTTCAATAGCTTTAGCTACAGGTTTGTCTCAAGAGCACATAACAAAACTTTTTAACTCTAAAGGTGATTTAGGATCAGCTGCTGAAGAGGTAACTAAAGAAACAAAATTAAAAAAACTTCATACTAAAAAATTCACTGTAACTGAGTTATTTTCTACATTAAATAAAATTGCTGATTCATCTGGTTCTGGAAGTCAAGATATAAAAATAAAACTCCTTGCAGGATTAGTTTCCGATTCATCTCCTTTAGAGTCTAGGTATATTATTAGATTTGCACTTGGTACTTTACGTTTAGGTTTAGGTGACGCTACCATTCTTGAGGCTTTATCAAAAGCAAAAACTGGAGATAGAGAATCAAAACAAGCTCTTGAAAATGCTTATAATCTGTGTAGTGATTTAGGCAAGGTCGGTTTTAAATTATTTGATGAAGGAATAGAAGGAGTTAAAAAAATGGAGGTTTCTCTTTTTAATCCAATACGTCCTGAACTAGCTGAAAGAGCAAAAAGTTTTGAAGAAATAATGGAAAGAATGAACAATATCTGTGCAGTAGATGGGAAGTATGACGGTTTAAGAGCACAAATACATTTTGATAGGAAGAAAAAAAGAGTAGAAATCTTCTCTAGAAATTTAGAAAAAATGACCCATATGTTTCCTGATTTAGTAAAAGCTATTTTTGAAGAGTCAAATGCCGAAACTCTTATACTAGATGGAGAAGCAATAGTATATGACGATACAACAGAAGAGTTCAGGCCTTTTCAAGAAACTATTCAACGAAAAAGAAAACATGGAGTACAAGAAAAAAGTTCAGAGATGCCTCTTCATTTATTTGCATTCGATATAATGTATTTGAATGGAAAATCATTAATGGAAAAACCTTATTCTGAAAGACGTGAAACTTTAGAAAAAGTACTCAACAAACGCATATACATTTTACCTGCTGTAAAAATAATTATAAAATCAAAGAAAGAGTTAGAACTATTCTTTAATGAGCAATTAACAGCTGGTTTAGAGGGAATAGTTGCAAAAGATCTTTCATCTACATATATCGCAGGAGCACGAAAATTCAGTTGGATAAAAATGAAAAGAAGTTATAAAAGCGAACTCTCAGATACAGTTGATTTGGTTATTATCGGTTATTATCTAGGAAAAGGTTCTAGAACAGAGTTTGGTCTTGGAGGTCTTCTTGCAGCTGTATACAACAATAAAAAAGATGTTTTTGAAAGTATAACTAAAATAGGTACCGGTTTTACTGAACAGCAAATGTCTTACTTCAAAGAACTTTTAGATAAAATAGTAGTTAAGAAAAAACCAGCACGTGTCGAATCCGAAGTAGAACCAGATTTTTGGGTTGAGCCTAAGTATGTTGTCGAGGTACGTGCCGATGAAATAACCCGTTCTCCTATGCACACATGCGGTAAGGAATCATACAAACAAGATGAAGTTGGTTATGCGTTAAGATTCCCAAGAATAGTAAGTGAAGGTATACGGGACAAGAAAGCAGAGGATTCTACATCGACAGAAGAGATAATAGAAATGTTTGAAAAACAAAAGAAAAAACCATTAAGTGATAAATAAATAAGAAAAAAACTATTATTTTAAATGTTATACCTAAATAAAAATCATTTACTAAAATAAACGTTTTTTACTGAAAATAAGGTATTCCACTATTTTGCTTTTAACAAAAGATATTTAAACTTATTTATCTTTATTATTCTCAAGGCGATCATATGGTAGATTTTTCCGGAGACATTTTAGGAAAAAGTGTAGATAACAGTAGTGTGAATTACACTCCACAGATTAAAATAGTAACTGTTGGAGTTGGTGGCGGAGGAAATAACACAGTAAACCGATTAATAAAGGTTGGTGTTAAAGGAACCGAGTTAGTAGCTGTAAACACAGATGTTCAGCACTTCAAGATCCTCGATGATAGAATAAAGAAAATCTTGATAGGAAAAAGTATGTCAAGAGGATTAGGAGCAGGAGGAGATCCTGAAGTAGGTGCAAAGGCAGCAGAAGTTGACAGACAACAACTTGAAGAGGTTCTTTCTGGCGCTCAATTAGTATTCTTATGTGCAGGTATGGGAGGAGGAACAGGAACTGGGGCAATTCCAGTAGTTGCACAAATAGCAAAAGAACAAGGTGCTATAGTAGTTGCAATGGTAACCTACCCATTCGATCTTGAAAGAGTGAGAAAAGTAAAAGCTGAAGAAGGTATCCAAAGATTAAGAAAGTTCAGCGACAGTGTAATTATATTAGATAACAACAGACTTGTAAAGTTAGTTCCTAACTTGCCTATGAACGAGGCATTTGCAGTAGCAGATGATATACTAGCAAAAGCTATAGGTGGTTTAGTATGGACAATAACTCAACCAAGTTTGATAAACATAGACTTTGCAGATGTACGCTCAATAATGGGAAGCGGAGATGTAGGATTTATCTCTGTAGGGACAGGAAAAGGAAATGAAAAGGTAGCAGCAGCGTCAGAGCAGGTCATAAAGAACAAACTATTAGATGTAGATTTTGAAAATGCAAAGGGTGCATTAATACACATATCAGGCGCTTCTGATTTGACATTAGGAGACGCAATAAAAGCAGGAGAGTTAATAACAGAAAGAATGGATCCTAAAGCAAATGTAAAGTGGGGAGCAAGAATCATACCTGGATATGAGGGTCAATTAGAAATAGTTGCAATCGTAACTGGTGTAAGTGGTTCTAGCATTCTAGGAAAGTTTGAAGATAAGAAGAAAGCTTCATCTTCATTCGGAGATCTAGAGATGATATAATGGCCGAATTTGATTATGATGCATTTCAGCCAAAGGTTGCAGTTGTAGGATTAGGTGGCCAAGGTAGCAACTTAATCAACAGATTAATGTCAAACAACATTAAGAGTGCAGATACTATTGCAATGAACACAGACGTAGGACACTTAAATATGATAAAAGCTCAAAAGAAGATACTTTTGGGAAAAGACATAACAAGTGGACTAGGAGCTGGGGGTTATCCTGAAGTAGGAATGAAGGCAGCAGAGGTAAGCAAACCAGAGATTGCAGCTGCATTAGAAGGATATGATTTAGTATTCATAGCTGCAGGTATGGGAGGCGGTTCAGGAACTGGATCCGCACCTGTTGTAGCACAAGTTGCAAGAGAGATGGGCGCTACTGTAATAGCTACAGTAACTTATCCATTTGCACTTGAAAGAAGCAGAAAACTTAAAGCGGAATGGGGTATCGAACAACTAAACAAGCAAGCAGATTGTGTAATAGTTATAGAGAATGATAAGTTATTGTCATATGTTCCAAATCTTCCAATCGAAAGAGCTTTTGAATTAGTAGATAATATAACAGGAAATGCAGTAAAAGGTATTGCAGACACTATAACTTTGCCTAGTTTGATAAACCTTGATTTTGCAGACTTAAGAAATGTTGTTAGAAACACAGGAACCGCTGTAATAAGCATAGGTTCTGGTCACGGAGCAGATAAAGTAGAACAAGCAATAAAATCAACGAAACAACATCCATTATTAACAGTAGATAACGAAGGTGCAAAGGGTGCATTAATTCATGTAGTAGGAGGAACAAATCTTACTATAAGCGATGCAACAAGAATAGGAGAGGGAGTAACTGACAACTTAGCAACAGATGCAAATGTTATCTTCGGTTCAAGAATGCTTCCAGAATTAAATGATCAAATAAATGTGATGTCTGTAATAACAGGTGTAAAAGCAAAATTTGGAGAGTCACGAAACAAAGAAGTACGTGAAGCTCACACCATGCGATTAGAGATGACTGATCACATCTATTGAACATTGAAGTTAAGTTAGCCAAAACTACTCAATGTGCAAAGGTAAGACCTTATCTATTTAGCGATTACATATTCACGCGCCGAAAGGTGCGTGTAAGGGCTTTTGCAGTTGTTTAAATGGTAGTAATATCGGAAAAAAAGGTATTGGAGCTCATTAAGTTTGAGCAAATAATAAAGAGATGTCCAATATGCTTGAATGATACAGAACAAACGGCTTATTATTCGCATAAGCCAGATCTTTCGGTTACAACGTACACAGAAACGAGTCCAGCAATAAAGATAAAGGTCCTTTCAAGTATTGGGCACATGTATGAGTGGTATGTACTTGCTACATGCACTTCATGCAATTACACATATAAGGTGACCGGTGTGCCAAAAATGAAAGAAAAAGAAATTCCAAAAACAAGTAGTATTAACAGCATAGAGTTAGCTCTAACTTGCTGTGATGTCTGTTATAACGAGTACTATCGTTATGTTATTGGAGATATTTTCATTAACTTATCCTCAGGAGGAAAGGTTTACTTATGTGCATCTCACGCAACTACAGTAGAAGAAGAAAAACAAAAAAGTGGTAATTATAACTCATTCATTAAAAAAATGAATTACTGGGAAAATAACAAAGAGATACCAATTGTAATAAAAACAAAATCAGATGAGTTTCTTTTAAAAAGGTGTAATGGTTTAACCGCACATATACTTGAGACACTTAAAGAATCTGAAGAGTTATCAAAAAGTGAGTTATTTAACGCATTATCTAAAAGATCAATAAAGTTAAAACAAGCTCAATTCGATGAAGTCGTTGGTTACTTAAAAGGTATGTCACTATTGGAAGAAAAAGAAAGTGGTTCATTCATAAGAAAGCGATTTTTTAATCTTTCAAAAGCAGGAATGGAAGTCGCAGAAGTATTAAACGCATAATTATCAATGTGAGCGGGAAAACCCACACTCTTTAGAGGTGGGATGAGAGCGAACCGCAGCATATAAAAATATATGCAGGCGAATAACTATGGTCAAGATGCAGAAAGCGTATAGATTCAGGGCATATCCTTCTCATGAACAGAAATCCTTACTGGATAGGCAGATGTATCTTTCCAAACGGCTCTATAATCTCCTTCTTGAAAAATCCCAATCTCATTACAAGGACTATGGTAAGACATTTACAAAATACGATATGAACAAGTGGATGACTTCCCTCAAAAAGAAGAATCCAGAATTCAGGGAACTCTATTCACAGGCATCGCAGAATGTCGCAGACAGGGTTGCAAAGGCATACCAAAACTTCTTCAGGCGAGTCAGAGAAAGGAAAAAGAACAAATCGGTAAAGGTCGGGTTTCCCCGTTTCAAAAAATTCGTTTCATCAATCACATATCCACAGGCATACAATGGTTGCCTGCATCTTGAAAGAAAGAGGGCGGAATTCTTGAAAATCGGCAGGATAAACTTCGTGAACCATCGTGAGATTGAAGGGAATATAAAGACCGCTTCGATAAAGAAGACAAAATCTGGGGAATGGTATGTAACCATATCAACAGAGTTCGAGGATACGCCAACCTTTAACAATGGAAAACCAAAAGTCGGAATCGACTTGGGAATAAAGGAATATGCAACCCTTTCAGATGGGAAAAAGATTCCGAACCCTAAAATCCTGAAGAAAATGGAAATGCGATTCAAGGATGCACAGAGGGAACTTTCACAACGGAAGAAAGGCGGAAAGAACAGGAGAAAATCAATCCAGAAAATCGCAAGGATTTCCGAACATATCGCAAGACAAAGAGAGGACTATCTACACAAACTTTCCGATAATCTTGTCAATTCATACTCATTCATCGCATACGAGGAACTCAATATCGTAGGGATGGTAAGGAACCATAATCTTGCGAAAAGTATAACAGACGTTTCTTGGGCGCAGTTCATCCAATTCCTCTGCTACAAGGCTGAGAGTGCTGGTTGCAGAGTGGTCGGAGTGAACCCAAAAAACACCTCAAAGATGTGCAATGAATGTGGGAACATTCAGGAAACGCCACTGTCGGAAAGGACATATCTGTGTGGGAAATGCAGTATGTCAATGGACAGAGACTTGAATGCGGCAAAGAACATACTCAATAGAGCTACCGAGGGACAATCGGGAAGTTACGCCTCTGGAGACCATGTAAGACCTCGAATACAGGAGGCAACGGTCGTTGAATCAGGAACTACATTTGGTGGTGCATCTTGACCGATAAATCCACCATTGGAAGCCCACGTGCTTTAGCCGTGGGAGGATGTCACAAGTTGTAGAATATGCGATACTTTATTTATGGTTCACCAATTTTTCTTAAAAGTAATATATCATCAATGAAAGATATTTTTGGCAAGTTCAAAGTAGAGTCAAACTTTGTTAACTCTTATATAATTTCAGCACACGCTACTTCATTAAACAATAAAAAAACAGAAACAAACTTTTTGTACAGGATACTAAAGATCTTAAAAACTGAAAAGATCTCAGAAAAAAATTATCTTGAAGATATTAAAAATACATTAATAAAAACTACTATTCCTAATAAAAAAATACGTTTAGAGTGTGTAGATATAAACTCTAGACGAGGTTACTCCGCAAAGGACATTGAGGTTTATTTAGGAGAGTATCTTGAAAGTATTGGTGCAAAGATTACATTAAAAAATCCAGAGATACTTTGTTATATAATTCTTTTTGATATGTGCTGTCACGTGGGTTTTATCTCATATAAAAAATTAAATTTTATTGATCCAGGAAGGCATTACAAAATTTTATCATCAGGAATATCAAGAGCAGAGTTCAAGTTAATGGAAGCTTTTGATGAGTTCAAAATAAAAGCAAAAACTAATCAACTTGCTTTTGATTTAGGTGCATCTCCGGGGGGCTGGAGTGTTTTTATGGCAAAAAAAGGAATAAAAGTACTCTCTATAGATCAAGGAGAGATGTTTTCTGATAAAATTAAAAAACTAAAGATAAGTTACGAAGAGGCAAATATAGAAAATATTCATAAATTAAAAGAAAAAAATACCCAAATACTTCACATAAGAAAAAAATTCCAAGACTCCCTAGTTTTTCTAGATAAAATTAAAAAAGCAGATATTATAACGTGCGATATGAATATATCTCCTGAAGAAGCTGCTAAGGCTGTCTTACTTTTTTCAAATAATTTAAAAAAGAATGCAAAACTTATCTTTACGATAAAATGTACAACAAAGTTTGCAAAGAAATATGTAGAAGAAGCAAAAAAGTCTTTATCTAAAAAATTTATAATTAAATCAGTAATCGCTTTACCGAACAATAGACAAGAACTTACTTTATATGGAGTATTTAAGGGCTAAAACTTTATATTATCCTAATTTTAAAAGTTTTGCTAAAGCTGAATCCCGTATTGAAATTACTGGATCTGTTCGTATCATTCCTACTAATATATTTTTATAGCAATCTTTAGTTTTTTTTCTACTGTTTTCACTAAGCGCTCTATTTAATGTAACCGCTAATCTTACAAACTCGTCATTATGTCTTGACAATCTTCTTAAAAGTCGAATATTCTTTGTATTTAATGCAACATTTTTATCAACCCATGTTGCATGCTTTTTTGTTTTACTTCCTTCAGATTTATTACTCAATTAAATCTATCCTCTATTTATGGTAAGTACTCTTTGTTTTTTATCTTTTCTCTTACGTAATCTCCAACAAAAGTAAGTCTTGGTCCTTGTAATGCGTCTTGTTCAAGCTTTATCTTTGATTTTATCATACGCTCTAACTCAACTTCCCACTCTTTATGTCTCTTTATCCACTCGTAATTAAGCATTTCCTGTGCTCTTTTGAGGTCTACTTCAGAAGCCTTAATGGTTAATTTATTTAAGAATTCATACTTGTCTAAATCAGACATAGTAACACCTAGGAATCTAGCTTCTGGTGTTGCAACATCTCCACCTATGTAAGCTAAATTAATACTGCCTGTTTTTATTGTCCAGTAGATATACCATCCCCAAGCATCAGAATCTGTAAATACATAAATTGGCAAGCCTGCATCGGCAAGTTTTCTTATTATTCTTCTAGTTCCTCTAGCCGCTTGACCTTGAGGCGTTATTAATATTGCATTTTCTTTTTTCCAGAATAAGTCCTCATTTAATCTTTGCCATAATGCATCTTTTTCTACAACTATGACATACTTAGCTTTAATATCTACAAACTCAATATCATTATCTACATCACTAGGTATAGCCCAACCACTCCTTCCTTGTTTTGCACAATCTATCTCTATTTTTTCATTTCCGAAAGTATCTATTATTCGCATATTTCCGGCAAGAACTCCTTTTCTGTTTGCATTTAAGTTTAGATCCTCTCTCTTCAGTGAAAGTGCAACCTCTATATCCTCAATTAATGGATTTGACTCAGACTGTTCGCTAAATACATTTTCATCTACATCTTCTCCTAGCGAAAACTTTAACTGATAATACAAACCTCTTATTGTTGTGTGTAATCCCTCCTTTACAAATTTGTGACACTTTGCAGCTACTGCCATAGTTTGCATAAATCTTTTTGACTGAGAAACGTTTACAAAACTTCTCTCTTCTTTTGTACCTCCTAATTTAAGATATCCATTTTTCTGATCAAAAATTACATTTGAACGGGTTCTAGCTAATGTTGTAAACTTTGGATTAGAGCCATTCTTAATATCTCTGACTATACTATTTCCTAAATCCTCTATTTTCTTATCTGGTTTTTCATTATCTTTACTTTTAGCCATGATTTACTCCTCTTCTTTATCAAGTATTAATGGTTTTCTTTCTTTTGAATCGTTCATTATATAACTCTTCAATTCTTTTACCATCGCATCTCTTCTTGAACTTTGCTTTAGTACATTTTCTAATACCTCTGCTATGTTCTTAGCTGTAATTATTTTTATCTTTTTGAGATCTTCTTTATCAAGATTTATGTCCTTGCTATTTGTATCTGGTATAACTACATACTTCATTCCAGCTTCTATTGCAGCTAATATTTTGTATGTAACACCTCCTACAGGTAGGACTTCTCCTCTTACTGAAAGTGAACCAGTCATAGCAAACTCTTGATCTACAGGTATTCCTTCTAAAGCTGAGATTACTGCTACTGCAACTGATATGCTCGCGCTATCTCCTTCTACACCTTCATATGTTTGAAGAAACTGTACGTGTATATCATATCTGGTCATATCTCTTCCAATATGCTTCTTTATTATTGCACTTATATTTTTAACAGCTTCTTGCGCAATCTTTCCTAACTTTCCTGTTGGTATTAACTTACCTTCTGTTCTTGAACTTGACTTAGTTACTTCTGCAACTATTGGTAGTACTATTCCTGCCGATAAGTATGAAGAACCAACAACAGCCAATCCATTTACTCTTCCTATTGCAAAACCTTTTGTTTTAAATATTTGATAATCTCTTCTGTATTCTAAACTTTGCGCAACATACTGTGCTTCTATTGGTCTTGCAAGATTCATTGCTGAAGAAACATCACTTCTTGTAACCATCTTTCTATTATTTTCTTTTGCAATATCTCCTGCAGCTCTAATTAGTCCTCCTAAGTCTCTTAATATAAGTGTTAATCTATTCTTTCTTCCGCTTCTTCTTTTTGCCTCTTCTAATATTAGCATACATGCTTCATATGAAAATGGAGGTATCTTTCCATCTTTTTTAACTTCCTGTGCAATAAATTTTATTAACTCAAATCTATTTTCTTCTGTATCTGGCATTGAAGATTCCATATAAACTTCATAACCATAACCACGTATTCTTGATCTAAGTGCTGGGTGCATCTTTTGAATATCCTGTAAGTTACCTGCTGCGACTAATAAAAAGTCACATGGAACAGGTTCTGTTCTTATAAGTGCACCAGAGCTCATCTCACTTTGTCCTGTTATTGGATACTTCTTTTCTTGTAATGCAGTTAACAACTCTTGTTGTGATCTAGGTTCTATATCCGCTACTTCATCAATAAATAAAACTCCTTTATTAGCTCTGTGTATTGCTCCGCTTTCTACTCTTAAGTGTGCAGGTGTTCCTAAACCTCCTGATTGTAATGGGTCGTGCTTTACATCTCCAAACATAGCTCCTGCACGTGATCCTGTTGCATCTATAAATGGAGCATGAGTTCTACCTGTATTATCTATTATTAACTTAGGTTCTCCAGACTCAAAAACTCCTGGTAGTATTCCTCCCATTCTTCTGAAGCTACCTACAAATATAATTATCGAAGCAAAAATCAAAACTCCTAGTATTAATCCAGCTAACAACAACATTCTATATCCGGTAAACCAGCTAGAGAAGCTCAATGCAAAAAGTATTATGACTATTACTGCTACTATTGGTATTATACTACTTTTAGGTGCTGTGGTATCAACTCTTCCCTTCATCTTTTCCTTTTGGACTATCTGTCTTCCTTGACCTTCACCTAATGGTTTTCCTTGTTGTGGCGGATTAGGATAAGTTTTAACTACTTTTATTATCGGTTTATTTTCTTCGTTAGGATTTTTATAAACTAATACATCTTCTAAATCAGTATTGCCTAATAACTCTGCCATACCCTGTGCAAGCATAGTTTTTCCTGTACCTGGATCTCCTATTAGCAATACATTTCTATGTTGCTTTGCGGCTTTTTTAACTATCTCTGTTGCCTTTTGTTGTCCTATTACTTGGTCAATCATTTTTTCAGGTATTTTTATATCATCAGTTGTGTTAAATTTTTTCATATATCCACTGTTTGCGAGAGCATTTTATCCGATGCAAAAAATAATAAGGATAAAACATTATAAATACTTATTTGAAAAGCTTATTATACCTTTTATATTGGTTAGGTATTACAATTTAACCCAATTTATTAATTAGTAATAAATATACATACTGTTTAACTATTATTGGGAGTTTAAAGTTAACACTAGGAATTAGCAATAAAAATAGCGTTTAGAGGGTGGGGAAGATAAATAGATCTACTCTAAACGCATGGAATTAATTTATCTAAATATCTTTATAAATATTACTATTTTTCAATTATACTTAAATACTATGTTTAAACTATATATTATTAAGCACAGTACTTCTAATTACTCTCTTAAACAAATTTCAAAGTTATAATTTCAACCCTTGATAAAAATGGAAAGTATAAAATGTAAGAATTTATCAAAAACCTATCATGGAGGTAAAAAAGCCCTAAAGAAAATAACTTTCTCTTTTAAAGGTAATGGAATAATTTCTATAATAGGTAAAAACGGAGCAGGTAAGACTACTCTTATAAGAATACTTTCAACTGAGTTAATGCCTACATCAGGTTCTGCATACATAAATGATATAGACATAATTAAAACTCCTGAGTTAATTCGTGAAAAAATAGCAATAGTTCCTCAAGAAGCAAGACCGATACATTGGTTATCTCCAAAACAAAATATAATAAGTTACTTGATGTATAGAGGTTATGGTTTTTTCGAGTCAATGGAGAAAGCAAAAACTGCTCTTAAGAAAGTTTCTTTAAACTCAAACTTAAATAAAATTAACCGAGTACTTTCCGGAGGTACAAAAAGAAAAGTTCTCGTTGCAACTGTTTTATCATCTGGAGCAAAAATAATTTTTCTAGACGAACCAACTACAGGTTTAGATCCTATATCAAGAAATGAACTTTGGGATGTACTTAATAAATTAAAAAAGGATTATCTAATAATATTAACAACACATTATCTAGAAGAAGCGGAAAGACTTGCAGATAAAGTTGGGATAATAGATAATGGTAAGTTATTGGCATTTGACAGCATAGATGGTTTAAGAAAAAAGATAAAATATAACTATAGCCTAAAAGTTCAAGGAGATTTCCCAAAATTAAAGAGTTATCATGGCAAGGTAATTAAAGGAATAGATAACAATTATCAAATACTAACTAATGAAGAAGGTTCTTACATCTTGAGTAAGATTTTTATTAAAAAAGGAATCCGTTTTTCTACAAATCAGATATCTCTTGAAGATATATTTTATTATATGGTGAAAAAACCTATTACCGAAGAAAGAGTCGAAGAAGATGAATGGTAAAAAACTAAATCAAATAATTGCATCTATACTTATAAATAGTATTTACGCGATGAAAAATTATCCAATACTATTGATAAATACACTATTGGCTCCATTGTCAATATTGGTTATAATTGTATTTATTAGTAGGGGAGCTCTTCTTGGGGTTGGGATTGAAGGTGCTTTGATAATGACTATGATCTCAGCAGGAATAGGTCTTCAAGGAGATTTATCTCATCTTAAAAATGACTTCAAACTACAAGATATGGTCGTTTCATCTCCTACATCAGCATTTATTTACATGTTTGGTATGGGTATATCTGAACTTGTATTCTCAATACCTGTTATACTATTACTTTCAATTCTTGCTGTTTTATTTTTACATTTATTAGTTATCCAATGGATTATCCTTATAATTATATTATTGGTAGTATTTTTATTTTCAATATCATTAGGATTCTTTCTATCTACATTAACTACTGATGTTATGCAAAGTTGGGGCTTTACCGGTTTAATCTCTACTCTTCTATCAACAGTGCCCCCTGTTTATTATTTAATAACGTATATACCAAAACCTTTTCAGTATATAGCATATCTTTCACCGACAACTTATGCAGCAGAGATAGTTCAGAGTACAACAGGTTACTTGAAAATAACACAGTTAAACTTCTTACTAGATTGGATTATACTAATTATTGTAACATTAATCATATTTTTCATATCAATTAAAAAATCAAAATGGAGAGAAGATTAATCACATTTAATAACTTTTTCAATTATAATTTATTGTGATTTTATTAAAAAAACTTCAAAAAAAATAAATCCAAGAAAAGCGTTATTTAAAAAAAGTAAAGAGTTAGGAAATGGTTATATAAAAGGTCCTAATTTAGAAAAAAATCTAACTCTTAATGAGTTCATAGATTCATTCTCTGACATAGGTTTTCAAGCTACTAATCTCAGTAAAGCAATTTCTCTTGTTAAAAAAATGCAAAAAGAAAACGCAAAAATATTTTTAGGATTTACCTCTAATATAACAACAAGCGGTTTGCGTGAAATATTGACTTACTTGACAAAACACAAACTTGTTCATTTTATTGTAACAACTACTGGCGGTTTAGAAGAAGACATAATAAAAACACACGGACCATTCTTAAAAGGATCATTTGATGCAGATGGCGCATACTTAAGAAAAAATGGAGTAAATCGTTCAGGAAATATCTTCGTACCTAATGAAAGATATATTTGGTTTGAAAAGTTTATGCACTCTTCTTTAGAAAAACTATACTCTAAAAATAAAAACTTAAACAAAGTTATAGATTCTGTAGAACTTGTCGAGTTTCTTGGAAAGGAAATTGAAAACTTTAAAAATTATGAAGAAAGTTTTACTTACTGGTGTTATAAAAATAAAATTCCTTTGCTATGTGTTCCGTTAGCCGATGGGGCAATAGGGGATCATATTTACTTTTTCAAGAAAGAAAATAAAGACTTTGCAATTGATTTATCAAAAGAAGTAGAGTTGCTTTACGATACTGTAATAAATGCTGATAAAACAGGCGCAATACTTCTTGGAGGGTCTGTGCCAAAACACCATATAATGAATGCATTAATGTTGAGAGAAGGTGCTGATTACACTGTTTACATAAATACAGGATATGAACAAGAAGGAAGCAATGCAGGTGCAAATCCTGAAGAAGCAAAAAGCTGGGGTAAGGCAGCTCCTGATGGAAATAATGTAAAGGTCTGGGGAGAAGCATCAATAATATTTCCATTACTTGTGGCCGGAGCATTCGTTTCAAATAAGAGAACTCGTTAGGCACTAAAGTTATATCAAGCAAGGGTTTTTATTCTTTGTCAACGATTTTTTATGTGATAAAATGCCCAATCAATCTACTGATAAAATAATGGACAGGGGTTATCTTCGTAAACATGCAATCCGTGTAATAGTTATTGCATTGATAGCATTCTTTGGTCTTTACATTATTACTAAATATTTTTCATTAACTCCTTCTAATGACGCTCAAGAAATTGCATTAACTGCAATCATAGGTATTTTAGGAATAGAAATACTGGGTTTTATTCTTCATGTATCTCTAAAATCTACAATTAAAAGCGAAGAGTCTGGAACACTAAGAAATCTATTCAGAATAATTGGTTACTCAGTACTTATATTATTTTTATTATCCTTATTTTCAATAAATATAACTGGATTGCTAGTAAGTGCAGGATTTTTAGGCGTAGTTTTAGGTCTAGCTGCACAATCAACTCTATCTAACTTTATAGCTGGTGTTTATCTTCTTTCAAGCAAAGCGTTTGAGCCAGGTGATAGAGTAACTATACAAACATGGCAGTACAATATGGTACCTCAAAGCTATCCTCATGATAAATTTGTACCAGGTTTCTCAGGAAAAATTAGAAATATTGGTTTATTATATACAGAGTTAACTAATGATGAAAACATCCCAGTTTATGTACCAAATAGTATAGTTGTTCAGGCATTAGTGTTAAACTATAGAAGAGCTACTGAAAATGTAATTAGCTTGCAGTTTGATTTATCTGTAAATATTCCTTATGAAGGTGTAAAGAAGGTAGTTAAAGAGGTACTTAACTCTAGAAAAATAGAAAATTATCACGTTAACATAGAGTATTTACATAATGATCTTTACGTAGTTACTGTTAATTTAGTTTATGAGTTTACCGATAGAAGAGATCTACGTTCCGAAATATATGAGAAGATAATTGAAAGATATTTAAGGAAGGGTTCTAAATCTAAAAAATGAAAACGTTTAACTTATTCCTATGAGCGCTGTTCCTAGGGCAATTACTAAGATTCCTATCCATCTTAACAGAGTTATAGGTTCATTTATAAAAAATAATGCAAAAAGACTTGCAAAGATATAACTTAAACCTCCTAAACCATAAGTCCAACTTAAGTGTGCTCTACCTAAAACATACAAATAAATTACTGTAGAAAATCCATAACTTAATACTCCTAATATTATGAATAAAATTAAATTAAGACCTAAACTATTCAAACCAATCTTAAAAAGCAACTGTCCTAAAGCTCCTAGTATTGTGCTAAAAACGAGCATTATTATGAAAATCTTTTTACTATTCATTTAATCACTAATAAGTCAGCGCCACTATTATTATCCCAATTACAATAAGTACAAGGCCTACTCCTCTGTGTAATGTTATAGGTTCATTTAGCTTTAATTTTGCTATTATAAAAACAAACAAAAATGTGCTTGCGAATGTTGGGTATACAAAAGACAACTCTCCTGAAGATAACGCAATAAGGTAAAAAACTAAACTAACTAAATAAACAAGAATACTTAATATAAGAAACTTATTTTTAAATAAAGAAAATATCCCCTTAATATTGATATTGAATTTGTGTATTGATCTTTTCATTAAGTACTGTGAAGTTGCTGCTATCGCAGCAGCTATCAATGTAAGACATATAATCTCAACTTCACTTAGCACCGAATCACATATTTATTCTTACAATTAACTATAAAAACACTATTACTAATTGAAAACGTGCAATTCTTTTAGTTTTAAAAATTCATTAATACCCATTACTTTAATTCTTTCATCTTGGATATTTAAGTATCGTTCTAAAAATGAGTTATTACATAAAACTAATATCTTGTCAAATGTTTTCAATCTTTCATTTATCATATCTTTCGTTTCATTAAAGTTTTTTAATCCTGTTTCATACTCTACTGCAATCTTTATATTATTTTTTTCAATTGTAAGATCTGGCCCATATGCTTTATTATAAATCAGAGAATAAATTCCTAAACTCTCAAGATGCTTTTTAATTAAATAAATTGTAATATCATGTTCTGGTGTATTTTTTGCAAATCTTATGTACCAAATGCCATCGTATTCTGAATTAGCAAATAGAGGAAAGCTCTTTATTTTTCCTATTTTTTCCAAATCATTTAATGTTTTTTCAATATCTGAAGATTTCATTCCTTTTTCTTTGAAATTTCTTTCAATTTCACACTTCATTTTTGGTTTTCTTAAAAACTCTTGCAAAAGGAACTCCAAAGGCTCAGTTACATTTTTTATTTTTTCAAATCTTACTAAAAGCGGATCCATTGTGTTGTAATCAATAGCTACTGCCTCTCCTACTCTTAATCTTCTAAATGACGATTTTATTTTTGATAAGCGTTCTCCATCACTACCTCCTGAGATATAACTAGATAAGTAATTGAGTTCTTCTGGCTCTCTTGTATAAAAACTCAACAACAGAGAAGAATTTGCGCGTACATCTTTATCTAGTGTTTTTGCACTTTGAGAAATTGCAATTATTCCTATTCCGTATTTTCTACCTTCAGATACTAACCTACCTAATATTGGATTATCGCCTAACTTTCCAGCTTCATCAACTAAAATATATGTTCTTAATTTTTCATCTTCAGATGAAACAGCATAAGAGTAAATTTGTCTTAATAACTCTTCCATAAATATTCCTTGTGAATCTGCAGTACTTAATCCTCCTAATGTTATGATACTTTTTGAGTTCATTAACTCAGATAACTTGAGCTTATTCTTCTTTTCTAAATGTTCTAAAACACTTAATCTTCCCTTTAAGTACTCTAACATATTGACTTCAGTTTTTTTACCTTTAATTTCTGCATTTTTTCTAAAAACATTAATTGTAAATAAAAGAGACGAAAAAGATGCTTCAGTATTCTTTCTTTCAGATATTTCATAAGTATACTTTATACATCTGTATAAGTAATTTCTTTGAACATGCCCAAGTTTTAAATGCCTTTGGAACAAATCAGATAACTCTGCAGTTTTATCCGTTATAGAAACATTTCCTTTTTCAAAAATATTTATTCCTTCATACCTTGCATTATAAATTTTAGCAGAAGTTTCATTTGCAATACTTCCATAATCATTTTTAGGATCTATTATTACAAAGTTGTAATTATTCTTTGATAATTCTTTTATTATTGAATTAGCTGCATTTGATTTTCCAGAACCACTTTGACCTGTTATTGCAATATGGGGATTTATCCTACCAGTTAATTTAAGATATTTTTTAAAGAAAACTTTTTTCCAAACAAAATTAAAATCACCGTTAATCGATACCTTTTTTCTTTTTAGTATATATAAAATTCTACAAGTTCCACTAACACTACTCATAAAATCACATAAAAATAGTCTTATTATGAGATAAGTTTCTTAACTAAACTTAACTCTTCTAACTCTTCAGTTTTATCTTCTCTCGGGGTTTCAAGTATGAAGTTCATTTTATTTACTCCTTTAAAAGAAAAGAACTTTTTAAAACCCTCTACACCTATGCTTCCCTTTCCGATGCATTCATGTCTATCTCTCTTAGAACCAAGCTCATAAATTGCATCATTTAAATGTATTACTTTTATATTATCAAAACCTATTTTATCTCTTATTTCTTCTATTACTTCTTTTTTTGTTATATCATAACCTGCGGCAAATAAATGACAGGTATCAATACAAAAACCTTTTTCATCAGTGTTAACGTTATCAAATATTTCCTTAAGATCGTCTAAATAAGAACCTACGCTGTTTTTTTGTCCAGCTTGATTTTCCAAAAGTATTGAAACTCCGTTATTCTTCTTTTTTATTTTATTTATTGCTGAAACAACTCTTTTTATTCCGTTTTCCTTTCCAGTTCCTAGCTCGCTTCCTAAATGTGCAACTACGTACGGTATACTCAATGTAGCACACTCTTCAATTATATCACTCATGATTTTTATCGATTTTTCATAAACTTCTTCTTTAGGTGAAGCCATATTTGGCAGATATGGCATATGGACAAAAATAGGTTTTATATCACAAGTAGTTGTTTTATCCAAAAATCTCCTTTTCTCTTCTGGTGATGACCTTTCTAATGCCCATGTTCTAGGACTACTTAAAAATATCTGCATAGATGTGCAGCCTATCTCTGAAGCATAATCAAATGATTTTGAAATTCCTCCAGCTATTGATACATGATACCCAAATCTTACCAAAAAATCACTTACAAAGCTCATAAGCTCCTTTTACAATTTCAATTTCTTTTTTACTTAACGCTTCATTTTCATAAAACTTTTTGTTATCTAAAATAAAGCTTAAAACCTCTATTCTCTCAACGTTTTTCTTTGCTGTTTCTGCTATAATCTTAACTGAATCATCAATTTTCATCGCAGTTCCAAAATCTAAAATCCATTCATCTATTGTCTTTGCAAAGTTCATTAGTATTTTTATCTGTGTGACTGACATTAAAAACTTCTTCAACTCATTAATTCTTTCAATCATTAAAGGATCTTTTTCAGAACTTTCTCTTTCTTTAATAAATTTACCATAATTTTCTACAATTTTTGTTTCTTGTTCTAGTAAATTATTTATTATCAGCATATCCATCTCAATTTCTGAAGATTTTTCTGGTAACTTGATAACATTACCGTTTATCTCTAACCTTTTTTCCTTTATCTCTACATGTAATGTATCAACTGCTTCAAGAATTAACTCGTTTTTTGCCTTTACTAGTAATTCCTGGGCAATCATCCATTTTGGTGTATCAGCCATGTTATTCTTATATAATTTATCAAATTAAATATAAATACTAAGGGTATTAACATGGAACAAGAAGTAATTATAGACACAAGCGAAGAGGTATACCAACCAGCTGAGGATACCTATTTGATAATAGATATGCTTTTATCTTACCTTAAAACCTCAAACTCAAATCTTTCATTACTTGATGTAGGTACTGGAACGGGTGTTATAGGAATTTCTTCTGCAAAAAGTAAAAAGATAAGCAAATTAACCTTATTAGATATAAATCCAAAAGCTGTTTCATTAGCAAAAAGTAATGTAAAGCAAAATCAAGAGTTATTAAGGGAAACAACTGTAAAGGTTTTACAAAGCGATCTTTTTACAAATTTACCTAAAGAAAAATACGATATAATTACATTTAATCCGCCTTACTTGCCAAATGAGAAAAATGCAGAAATATTAAACGAAGCGTTCTTTGGAGGTTGGTCAGGAATAGAAGTAACTCAAATATTTTTAAAGAGGTCATTAGAGTACTTATCTAATGATGGAGTAATATTCATAGTTTCAAGCTCTTTAGCCGATATGAATAAATTAACTACTTATATAAACGAGTTAAACTTTGTAACTCAAAAGCAGGAAAAGGTACATATATTTTTTGAAGACATAATATGTTCAGAGTTACATTTAAAAAAATAAATTGTTGATTTAATGGATGTAAAAGAGTTAAATTTTGAAGAATCTGTGAATTTTGTCAATCAAAATAAAACAGCTTTAGTTTGGATAGGCTCAGAACCTAAAGAATACATAGAAGAGTTATTAAATTTAGAAAAGAATACATTAAAACAACTTACTCCTGCACAGATAACCTCTATGAGTAAAGATGACGCCAAGTTATACAATAATCACGTATTTGTGTGTTATCATGGTAATTCTTCTAGATATGTTGCTAATTTCCTAAAAGATAAACATGGTGTAGAGGCAGTAAGTATGAAAGGAGGAGTTACTAGCGTAGTTGGAGAGATATTTTAATTTTAAATTATACTCCCTTCATCTCTCTTTTTTTAGAATACATTCTTTTTTCTGCTAGCTCGAATAATCTTTTTTCTATTAATCCTGGATTATATCCAGCTAATTTATAACTAACTACTTCATCAATTCTTGATATTCCTTCTGCAAATGTCACATTAAATCTAAGTTTTCTTTCTTCGGTACTTGTATTTTGAGTATTATTTATTTCGTTAAGTTTGTGTTTTATTCTATCAATTAATGTTTTTGAAGATACTTTATCTGTTTCTAATATTATTACGAACTCATCGGCGCCAGAACCTTTTCTATACGCAAAATCATAAGTTCTAATTGTGTTTGATATCGCCATTCCTAATCTTTTTATCGCAATATCTCCCAATCCGTGCCCTAATGTATCATTAATTTTTTTAAGATTATTTCCGTCTATTACTACGAGTTCAATTCCCTTTGGTTTTTTTCCACGGCCTTTCTTATAATCATCAAGTTCTCTTATATATTTAGAAAATATTCCTGTTGTATCTTGTTCATACTTTCTTTGATTTCCAAGACCTGTCATTTCGTCTATTAATAAATTACGCCTTAATTTTGTAATTTCTTCATTCAATAATTTATTTTCTCTTTCTAACTCCATTATTCTTTCTTGAGGGGTAAGTGTTTTTACAGGTGATCTTCTTAATACGGATCTGCCTTCGTTAGGTGTGATAATCTGTCTAGGTCTTGCTACTTTTGTTAAATCCATCTCAGCCAGTGCTTTTTTAAATGGAATTGTTCCTTCTCTATTGCCCATAATCATATTTTGCTATTTTAGATATAAATAGCTACCTTTTCAGGTTTTTTACCTAAAAACGCATACTGCTAAATAGTAGTTGCATATAAACTCAAATGGGGTTGAAATGAACAATCAAAATATAAGTCCAATTGATAAAAATAATCTTAAACCTACTTTTAAGAGTCTTGTAAGAAGAAGAGGACTACAATCCAAATCTATTCATGAAATTATTAAAAGGCGAAGACGAAGGCGCGTATAAATATAACCTTTAACTGTTATTCCAATATCATTAAAATACTTCCTAATTTCACCAATAATTTTTTTAAATGAATGGAAGATAT
>JAJZMZ010000007.1 GCA_021848095.1 Microcaldota archaeon
TATTATAAGATTTTGATACTTTACTACCTATTTCATCAAGATTTATTTCTTCTGAAATCGCAGTGATTATTCGACCCATTCCTGCATGACCAACTATTAGTACAGTATTATCAATATTTTCTTTATAAATTGAATCTAAAATTCTAAATATCCTATTATAAAGTTCAGCTACGGTTTCCCCACCACCGGGTCTAAAATTTAAGTTATACAAAATTTTAGCACGTTCCTCACGTTCCTCTTTTGTTAGTTTTTTACCTTCATCGGCACCGTAATATCTTTCTCTTAACTCTTTTAATAACGAAATTTTAATACCTTTATGGTATTTCGCTATTTCAAAAACAGTATCTTTTGCTCTACTTAAATCACTAGAATAAATTGCGTTTATATTTTCAGACTTTAATTTATTTGCAACATTCTTTGCTTGTTTAATTCCAATTGCATTTAATTGACCATAATGTCCATCGTGCTGTCCAAGTATAACTCCTTCAGCATTGCCGAAAGTTTCGCCATGCCTTACAAATATAAGCTTCATAAAACCAAATTAAATAAATAAGTAATTAATAAAGTAGTTTAGGTAAATATAATTTATTTAAAGTATAACACAAATTATTTAAATTAATTAAAACGGAATTCAAAACACTAGAAATTGAAAAAACAATTTCTGAATTATCGAATAAAGAAATAAAAGTTATCTGCAGAGATAACATTTGGGATAATATATAAAACGCCTGGGGCGAGAATCGAACTCGCAGGGGCCATTACTAGCCGAACAGCTTAGCAGGCTGCCGCCATTTAGTGCAAAAAGTATTTTCTGCAATAAAAATTTGTACCACTAGGCGACCCAGGCACAGTATGTATTTGTATAGAACTATATTTAAGGATATTGCATTTTTAAAAAGAGTTATCTCCGCAACATCAGTTACGTTTTATAGTCCCTAATGCTTTTCCAAGTGCAACTGCAAGTGGAGGTTTTTCGGTATTACCAGATCTTAACGCATGTGTTAAACGCTTCTCATCTATAAATGGCGATTTTGAAATATGTCCAATGAAAGATTTGATAAATGTTTCAGGAACTTGTTCTTCTGGTTTTAGATGTCTAAAAATATCTAAACATGCAATATATCGTTTAGTAGAGTAACTTGCACATACTGGCTTTTCTATTAAAAGTTTTTTTACGGTTTCCTCGCTTATTTTAACATAAGATGCTAATTTTGTAAAACGTTTTAATTTCTTATCATGATCATATCCTGCAAATTGTGGGAATATGTAGATAGCTTCTGAAGCTTGAGCAGGTGTACAAGAATAAACAGAACATATCTTATCCAATATTCGTTTATGGTCTCTACGTGTTATTTGAGGATTTCTCTTAACTCCATTTGAAATTTGTTCTGAGCTCCAATTGAAATTTGACACCATACTTTCTATTGCTTTTTTATGATCATATCCTGCAAATTGTGGAAACTTTAATATTATATCAATAACTTCTTGTTTTCCTAGTTTATAAAGTTCGGAGATCGATTCTATTTTAGTTTTGTGACCATATGTTAAAAATTGAGGATGTGACTTTAGAAGGCTTTTTGCTTTTTCTTCAGAACACGAATAAGTATCCATAATTAAATCTAATTGAGTGTTAGTGCTATGACGTCTATGACATCTATGATTTTTAAGTATACTCGCTACATTATCTCTTTTTTCTAAATGTGTATTTCTTTTTATAAGTTTACCTTTGGGGGTTATAGTACCACTATCAAAGCTATGATTAGAGGTCAAAGTTATATTGGTCATGCTAAACTTTTGTTTTTTTAGATATATAAATATAACTGAGTTATTAAGGTTCTTCAAAAAGGTAAAAATAAATAGTGCAGCAGAAGCCGAGTTGCAACAATACCCTCTGCATAGTTATCTACACATCTGCTCTGCCCTGTATCTTCAGAGCATAGCCCATTGTACACAATACAGTAAAGTTACTGTATTATTATATACTTAGGGTTGCTCCTTCCGGCCTGGCCCGGTTTATATATAAGACCACCACTGAAGGCATGGCTTCAACGCTTAAGCGTAGGCCATACATAAAGTATTGACACTATAACGGCATACGGCCCACCTAAAGGGGATTTGTGGATGGGAAACCCCTAGCTTCCCGCCTTTCTGCTGCAGTATTATATTTAGCTTAAGATTAATATACTTATATTCTAGCTCTCGTTGCTTTTAGGGTAACGTATTAATAGGTTTGCTGCTAAAATGTATTGGTGCTTACTTGAATTATGAACAGTTACTAGATAAAGCGTTTAAAGAGCTACCCACATTATCTATAGAAAAATCAGATTTCCAAATACCAGTAGCTGACAGCTTAATACAGGGTAGTAAGACCATACTCAAAAATATTGATCAATTAGCTGATAAAGCTAGAAGGCCTCAAGACGATATAGCTAAATACTTAAGTAAGGAACTAGCTGCGCCAGTAAGCATAAACAACCATGTGCTGGAGATAAGCGCAAAGGTTAATCAACAGTCATTAAACTTAAAAATTGAAAGCTACTTCAAAACATATGTTATATGTAAAGAGTGTGGAAAGCCTGACACTAAATTTGAACAAAGAGAAAGAGGTTATGTCACAGTAGTTTGTGAAGCGTGTGGTGCAAGATACACAGTTAAAATATATTAGATGATTAAATGCAAAGAAAACAAGGACCTCCAGAAGAACAACATAGAGTTATGTTACCTAGAAATGGAGAGATGTTGGGTGTAATAATTAGATCTTTAGGGGCAACTAATTTTGTTGTTTTCTGCTCTGATAAAAATGAACGTACATGTTCAATTCCTGGAAGATTAAAAAGAAGATTTTGGATAAAGGAAGGAGATGTTGTTTTAGTCAAGCCATGGGTAGTACAATCAGATGAACGTGGAGATATTATTTGGAGATACAGCATAATGGATAGAAACTTGTTAAAACAAAAAGGATTTGAGATACCTGCTTGATTTAATCAGATAACTGTGCTTCTATTTCTTTTGAATTATTATTTCTAATTGCTTCTTCTATTTTTTCAATATCTAAATCTATTCTGTACTTTCTTGAAAAATAATTTATTATTACTGAAATATCCCTACTTAAAAGTTCATTAAATTTAGGATGGCCCTCTATTACTGCTTGACCAAAGTCAATAAAGTACACATCTTCATTTTCTCCGTTTATTAAGATATTGTACTCACTTAAATCAGAGTGTACCAACTTTCCATTGTATAAAATTAAAACATTATTTAATATTTTAAGTAAAGTTTTTTTTGGCTCTTTCAACCTTACATCTTTCAACATTAAAGCAGGAAGACCCTCATCATCTCCTATAAACTCCATTGAAAGAATATTGTTTACTGCTTTTATTGGCTGTGGAACTGATACACCTAACTCTTTAGCTAACTTTAAATTTCCAAATTCTTTTTTACACCAAATATTAACAATATATGACATTTTTTTATTTAATCTCCCAACCCTAGGATCGCCATACATATACTCTACTCTTTTATGAAAACTTGATGTTTTTACTCTGAATATTTTTACAGCAACAAAAGGCTTTTCTATTGCAGAACCAGATTTTGCAAGATATACGTCTGCTTCTTTTCCTGTTGAAATTATATGTAAAAGTTCTGATATTATTCGGTGATTAAAAAATTTTGATAATGTAATTAATGTTTTTTTATCAAATACTCCGCTTTCTAGCTTATCCTTCTCTTTCCAAGGATACTCCTCCTTTGAAGTTTGCTTACGCTTACTAAGTTTTCTTGCCATTAATATCAACATTGAGTTTAATTAGAGGTATTTTATATTTATTGTTATAGATACTTAAATGAATCTGTATGAAATATTTTTTAATTATAGGTATATTTCTTTTGATTTTAAGTTTTTCTTATGCAGGTACTGTTACATTAACTGGAGTGTGCAGTAAATCATTAAATGGAAATGTAATTACGTTTAATTTAAGCAATAGTGGCAATCAGGCAGCATATGCAATAAATATAATACCAAAAATAACAAATGTTACTTTAAATAGTACAAGGTACTTTACAAATATGCTTAATCCGCAAAGTAGCTACAATGTACAGTTATTACTAAAAAATATTACTGGAAATGGTACATATGTAGATTATTTTAAAGTAAGCTATCAACAATCCAACACTACTTTTGATGCGTTATTCCCATGTGTGAGTAGTTTTTATATAGGAACTAATAGCAACATAGTATTAAACAAAACTATAATAGAAAAAAATAACACATACTATATAAATACAACTTTATTTAACAATGGAAATACTCAAAAAGTAGTTAATGTATCGATAAACTTGCCAAATAACTTCGAGTATGTTTCAAAAAATTATAATGTACTTTTAATAAACGGTAAACAAAGTAAAACAGTTAATTTTGTAGTAAAAGCACAGTCTAGTAATGGAAGTTATTCAGGAGATATAAATGCAGCTTATGTTAGTAATGGATTACATTATGCAAGTTATAGTCCAATTGTTTTGTTACAAAATCAAAAGAATTTTTCACTCCCGAATATTAGCATTAGTCCTATTTACATATTAATTGCAGGTATTTTACTTATTTTATTTCTTTTGATAATTCGTGCTTTTTTAAAAAGTAGAAAAAGAAAAGGTTAAGAAATTAAGTAAAGTTATTTATTTTGTATAAGGTAAAGTTAGAACCTTCCGTACTTTTACTAGTAGCTATTACTGAAAGATTATATGAATAAAGACTTGTTCCACAGGTTGAACTTTTGTAGCTTGACACAGTACACCAATAACCATAATCGAATACAAAACAAGAGTAATTATCTATTAATGCCTTTATTGTTTTATTATTTGATTGTGTGAAGTAGGAAACCTGTGCTGCACTTCTATTTAATTCATACCAAATATCAGGAGTAAATGAGAATACAAGACAACTTGTAGGAACTTTTTGATAATTATTATAAATAAAGTTAGTTGCTTGTGTATTAAAATATTCTTGAGGCATTTGAGACACAGGCATTGTAAGAAATGGCGTTAAAAAGTAAAATGGTAAGACAACTGAAAAGATAAAAATTAATGAGATAAGAATTTTTGATGTATCTTTTTTAATTTTAGTTATTTTTTTAACAATTCTTGAAATAACATCTGAGAGACCAAGTACTCCAAAACCAGAAAGTATTGCAAAGAATGGCATTATCTCTAACATAAATCTTACATCGACACCGTAATTTACAGAACCTGCATAAAACGACGTATAAAAAAGGAAAAATGCAAGGATAGTAAGCAAAATCATCAAAAGTAATCCAATTTTATTTTTTATCTTTTTAAAAGCAACTATGAAGATAACTCCTAAAATAGATAAGATAAGTAAATTTATTGATGAGATAGAAGGATAATTTGAAGTAGTACCTAAAAAGAAGTTAGCGTTAGGAGATATATTCTGCATAAAGTTACTTATTGAAACTATACTTTGACCAGATGATTGGCCGTATTGTGGGGAAAGATTTTCAGTGTAAATATAAAGAACTTGAGGAGTAAAAATTACTGCAAAAACAAATAATATAGATAGAGCTTTCCAATCGTCTAATGTTTTTTTAATTAATTTTAAACGAATTTTTATAGTATGTTTAACTCCAAATTGTCCGAAGATAAAGTACAAAATTAGAAAAATTGGAAGTAAGACGAATGCTTCTATTCTTGAGTAAAACACAAGTGCTAACGATGAGAGAAACATTATTGCAGTTAATTTATTTTCTTTTTTTGTAAATATAACAAAAAAGAAGAATGCATATGTAGTAAGCATCATAAAAAGAAGATCAGGTGCTGCTTGTGTTCTAGTCCAGATTATAACCTCTGGAATTAATGCAAAAATCCCAGCAGATATTGGAGCCAGCATTTTTCTTTCAGTAAGTAAACTTGATAATAAAAATACACCGATTATTGACAATATACCTAAAAATAATTGAAATGCATATGCAGTTCCTGGATTAGATCCAAATAAAACAAGTGCTATTCCTAAAAATACTTCTAAACCTACCGGGTCATGGTATAATTGATTATCGTAACACTGTGTTAAGTGGGCAGTGCCAAATTGACACCACAGACTATTTCCACTGTGTACTATGTTAAGTGCAATTCCTTGATAAATATTTTCATCGAAGTAAAGTTGTTCAACTGGATGTACAAAGATTAGCAAAAACGCTACAAAAAAGATTATGATAGCAAATAACATTAAAAGCGTGTTGAAAGTTATTTGTCTTTTTAGGATTTCTAACAATTTTCTTTTATAGAAAATAATTGAAATTAAAAGTAATAAAAATGACAATACTACAGATACAGTAATAGTATACCCAAGTAACATGAATTCAACACAGTTCTATAGATTGAATTAATATAAATATTTTGTTTAATTTATGTTTAACGATTGAGAATTAAAATATTAAAGGAAGATATTTAAATCAGAAAGTTAAAAATTGTTGTTGTATGAAAAACAAACTCCACGTACTTCAAGTAAATGATGTGCCAAAAGGATTAGATTACAAAGAAATTAAAAGAATCTTGAGAGAAATAGAAAATAAACAAGGTCCAGTTAAATTTGGGGAAAATGAGTTATTTTTTAAAAGAAGTGATGTTTTTTCAAATAATGATAGAGAAGAACTTTTGTATCAATTTAAATGGCTAAAAAAATCAAGAGGAATAAAGGGAGTGAATGTACCCAAACCATTAGTTTTTGTAAAATTAGGAGAAATTACAGGGTATATAATGGAAAGGGTTAACGGTAAAAATTTAGAGGAGTTAATTAAAACAAATACACCCGAATTAGCTAGAAATTTTTCTCAAATAATCAAAAAGGTATTAAAACAGATAAATATATTACACAGAGAAGGTATGCAACACGGAGATATTGATGAAAGAAATATTTTACTAGATGATAAAGGTGAAGTTTTTCTCATAGATCCGTATAAACATGATGATCCAGGAGTTGCAATAGTAGATGATATTGAAAGGTTAAGACATATTGAGAGTACTTTTTCTACTAATAAAAGGTAAAAATTACGATTAATAAGAACATTAAAAAGGTTTTTATAGTTAAGTTATTATATATAATTGATTTGTATGGCAACATTATCTACACCGACACAACAAGCAGGAATATTGAGTTTCTATGATGCACCAGAAAGAGGACCATTATTAAATCCAAAAATTGTGTTGATTGCCGTATTTGCATTCGGAATAATAGTACTACTTTTAGATCACTTTCTTATTTAAAGTTAGATATTTAATTTAAAAACTAAAATTAAAATTAAATATTGGTTTCTATGTATATACTTGGTTTGTGGGACGGACATGATTCTGGAGCCGCGTTAATTAAAAATAATAAAATAATATACGCAGCGAATGAAGAACGATTTACCAAAAGAAAGTTAGAGATTAAATTTCCATATAACTCCATAAATGCAGCTTTAAAGTTTGAGGGAATAAAGCCTTCTGATGTAAAAACAATAGCTTTTCCTACCTTAGAATTAACAAAAACAATATCTAGAGTTTTTCCTTCACAGAAAGAGTATTATTACAAGTTTAGAAGAAGAAAGATACCTAAGCCACGCTTTGAAACATTAATGCATTATCAAAAGTATGCAATGACTAGCATAGGGGTTTTGCCGTTATGTTCTCGAATAAGCAAGTATGAAGTATCTAAAAAATTAAGAGAGATGGGCTTTGTAGATTTTAAGTTGTATGGTGTTGATCATCATAAAGCCCACGCTGCAACTGCTGCTTTTACTTCAGGTTTTAAAAAACAATTAGTAGTAACATTAGATGGTGTAGGAGATGGTTCTTGTTCTTCAGTTTCGACATTTGAAAATGACAATTTAGAAAGGAAAAAAACAATATCTGCAAGAAACTCCATAGGAATATTTTATGAACAGATAACAAACATATTAGGCATGAGAGAGTTAGAGGACGAAGGAAAAATAATGGCAATGGCAGATTACTCCTATCCTTTTTCATTTAAAGATAACAAACTTAAAGGTTTATTTGATGTTGATAAAACAGATATTAAAGCAAAATTCGGCCCTATAGAACAATATAAAGTTTTATCAAGTATAGCCTGGAGTACACCAAGAGAACAATTGGCATATATGGCACAACAATTATTAGAAGAAATAGTAGTTAAGTACTTTTCAAATTTGAAGGATGAATATGGTTATGAGTATATAGCTACTTCTGGAGGAACTATGTCAAATGTTAAAGCAAACATGAGAATAAGAGAAGAAACAGGAATAAAAGATATGTACATATTTCCACATATGGGAGATGGAGGCATTGCACTTGGAGCTGCACTTAAAGTCAATTATGATTTAAATCAAATCTCTAATTATGATTTTGACAATACGTACTTAGGTAATGAGTATGATGATGATTATATAAAAGACGAGTTAAAAAAGCATAAACAATTTGATTTTGAATTGGATAAAAACAAATCAGAACATGCTGCAGAACTTATAAGTAAGGATAACTATTTGTTTTGGTTTCAAGGAAGAATGGAGTACGGACCAAGAGCACTAGGAAATAGAAGTATAATTGCAAAACCTAGTTCAGATACAGTTAAGGATAGATTAAATTTATTTGTTAAAAAGAGAGAGTGGTTTCAGCCATTTGCACCTTCAATTTTAGAAGAAGAACGTGAAAGAATACTTGAAAATGCAAAGGGAAAGTACAATAAGTTTATGACAACTGCATATAAAGTTAAAAAAGAATTTGAGAAGGATATGAAATCAGTGGTACATGTAGATATGACAGCAAGACCACAGATGGTTGGAGCTGAAAATAAAAATTACATGGATCTTTTAAAGCACATTAAAAAATTAGAAGGAGTTGGAGTAGTTCTTAATACAAGTTTGAATATTCATGGAATGCCAATAGCAATGGAACCCAAGGACATAATAGAAGCAGCAATTGATACAAAAACAAGGTACTTATTTATAGGAAATTACTTTGTTGAAAATAAAAAACATGTTTAATTATAATCAAGCTATTGCAAAAACATCTCTTCTTTGCTCTCTTATATCTCCGGCTTCTGAAAGAAGATATAGTATACCACGTACTGCTTCTTCATCGAGATTTTGAGTTTTTGCAATCTCAATTACAGGCATCGAGCCTTGTCTGAGTGTTTTTATTATACCCGGAGAATGTTTTTCAAAGAATAATCTAGTTATTATATAGAATTTTTTATTAAATGCACGCGTACCTAAAACCATTCCGTGTTTTATGCTATCCTCTAATTGAATTGATAAACCAGCTGCTTCTGCTTCAGTTTGTAAAACAACAAAGCCATTTTTATCTAAGTGTTCTATCTCCATATCTTCAGTTTCTTTAGGCGCAACTCTTGGAGAGTAAAACCTTGAGTTTATATTTTTATATTGTTGTGTAAACTTCTTAACTGGAGCTTGTGTTGAAAATGTGCTCTGTTTATCTGATGGAATATTACTTTTCTTTCTCATTATGAATGTATCGTAAACGTACTTTGTAATACTATACAATTCTTTTCCTTCTTTAGTTTTTAATATTATTATTGCTCTTTTTTTAATAAGTTGTTGAAGTATTGGAAGAGATTTTTGATCTATAATTTTATTTACATTTTCTGCGGTACGCATATTGTAACGTAGTTGATCTAACTTCTTAAGAATAAGTATTTCCTCTTCTGAAAGAGTAGACAGTGGGGTTGTAGATTGAGAAAATGATTGTGTTTGTGATTGCTGTCTTATAATAGGAGATTGTGGTTTTATTGATTGCGTTGCAGAACCAGTTAACAACTTTGCTAAATCTGATTTCTTAGCTATTAAAAATGATGAGTTATTATATGGCAAAAACTCTACTTCGTCATTTTCCTTTAAGTTTAATGAGTTAATTATATCTGAGGATAGGTATACGAATAACTTGTTGTTTTGCTTATTTAACTTCATTTTATCACAGTAATATGGTAATTAAAGCTTAAATTAGTTTGTCTAATTCAATAAGTTATTTTGCAGCACTGACTATTTTTATAATATCGTTATCTTTTAGTATGTATTCTTTTGATACTCTGTTCTTTGTTCTTGCATCAACGGCATAAATCATCTTTTCTGCAATCTCTGTGTGAATTTTTGCTGCAAGTTCTATTGCCGTACTACCTTGTTTTATTAGAATTGCATCTGGAAGCACATTGCCAAAATGGTCAGTAAATTTATTTTCATTTTCTACAGGATAAACAACTATTTGATTTAGTAATTTTTCTACTACATAATTAATTGTACTTTGTACTCCTGTATCATGATTTTTTTCTAAGTATTTTTTGATGTATTCTAATGCTTTAAGTTTTTCTTTATCAGTAGTATTTATAGTAAATGATGAGTCACCCATATTATAAGAAATTGCGCCAGAGTTTGAGGCTTTTCTTAATGCTAACTCAATTGCTGCTGAACAACCAATTACTTTTATACCAGTTAATTTATTTGAAAGCTCATCTAATTTTTCTTTAGAGGATTTATCAAGTTTATTTGCAACAACAACTAAGGGTTTGTTAAGTTTTATGAACTGCTCTGCAAATTTGTTAATGCTTTCTTCTCCCCATGATATATGTGACAATGATACATTTGCTTCCTTTGCTGCCGTTTTGATTTGTGTATCTGTTGCCTTAAAAGAAGAAAGAATTGATTTTAATGCATTTGTTCCATCTTGTGATTTAGATAAAGAAGAGATATGCGAAGTTATAATTCCAGATAACCATTTAATTAACTCTTTTTGAATAAACTGCACATCTGAAAATGAGTCATGATTTTTACAGGGATTTCCAAACTCATCAGTTTCACCACTTATATCTACTACTAAAATTAAAGCATCTGCACCAGACAAGTCATTAAGAAATTGGTTGCCCATACCTTTTCCAGAGCTTGCTTCTGGAACTAAACCTGCAACATCAACTATCTTTATAGGAATTCTCCTATTGCCATTTATACATAAGGAATTTTTTGGTTTACACTTTAAGTTTAAATCAGTATCTGGACATTTTTTAATAAAGTAAGTACTTCCCATATTAGGCTTAATTGTAGTAAATGGATGCTCAGCTATCTCCACATCTAATGTAGTTATTGCTGAGAATAAGGTGCTCTTTCCTTTGTTCGGAGCGCCTATCAAACCTATAAACATAGAATCTATTATATTTTAGTATAACTGATATATAAAATATTAACTAGAGCAGGGATTGCAGAGCCAGGTCAAATGCGACAGGTTCAGGGCCTGTTTCCTTTGTGGATCCGTGAGTTCAAATCTCACTCCCTGCAGTAAATACTTATTTTTATAAATTATACTTATGCTACCTTCTTTAGCTCTTCCATGATTATGTTATAATCAGGCTCTACTGTTGGATCATCTGAAACCCAAACATAGCTTATTGTTCCTCTTTTATCAGCTATGAATATTGAACGCTTAGCTGCTACATATCCATTCAATCCGGCAAAGTTGTTTAGCTCTATACCGAATATCCTTACAGCTTCTCTGTTATAATCGCTAAGTATTGAAAATGTTAATTTATTTTGCTCTTTGAATGCTTTATTTGAAAATGGACCATCTATACTAATTCCAACAACTTTAGCATTTACTGTATTTAGCTTTGCCATGCTGTCTCTGAAAGTACACATTTCTTTAGTACATACTCCTGTGAATGCACCTGGAAAAAATGCAATTAGTGTTGGTTTTCCTTGTTCTGGTATTAAAGAGGATACCTTTAGATCAGTATCAACAAGCTTAATTTCTGGTACTTTTGTTCCTATTTCAATCATTTTATCACATATATTTATTTAACAAGAATTTATAAATAAATTTTTAATTATAATAATGCATTTAGTACTCAAATTTTAATGTAAATTTGTTTATTTATTAAGGCTAAATAAATCGTAATGCTTATATATCTTAAACTGATATATAGGTATTAGTTTTTGGTATCATAATGGATGCTCTAATATTATGTGGAGGATTTGCAACAAGACTTGAACCGATAACATTATTCATGCCAAAACCTCTTTTACCAGTAGGAGGGAAGCCTTTAGTAGATTATATACTTGATGACTTAGAAAAGTTAGATATAAACAGAGTAGTCATAGCAACAAACAAGAGATTTGAGGATCAGTTCGAGTATTGGATAAATAACAAGAATAAAAATAGGGAAAAAAAGATAGAGCTAGTTGTAGAACCAGCACTTACCAACAAGGTAAAGCAAGGAGCTATAAAGGGCATGAAATACTCAATTGAAAAAGCTGGTCTTAATGAAGATTTACTTGTTATAGCAGGAGATAACTACTACGACTTTGGTTTAGAAGAAGCTGTAGAAAAGTTCTATTCTAAAAATGGTCCAGTAATCTGCGTATATGATATTAACTCAACTGAAGATGCTAAAAGATTCGGAGTAGTAAAAGTAGAAGATGGAGTTATAACTAATTTTTGTGAAAAGCCTGAAAAACCAGAAAGTACTTTAGTAAGCACAGGAATCTATGCATTTAGAAAGAATGAAATTGGATTAATAGATAAGTACTTATCAGATAATAATAATCCAGACTCACCAGGATATCTTGTACAATGGCTAATAAAAAACACGCAAGTAAATGGAGTTATCTGCAAAGGAAACTGGGCAGATATAGGAACAGTAGAGTCATATAAAAAGATCTTTTCAGAGAAGCACAGAGAAACTCTTCCTTTATAAATTAGGTTAAAGACTTAAAATAATTAATTTTAAATAAATTATCTAGTTAGTGTTTGATTGCAACCTGGGACCTGTCCAAACTGTCCTTTTAATATTAAAGAAGGATACCCAATATAAGGTACTTTAAATACAACATAACCTATGACATCGTTTTGATTGACTGGATAATTCATATCTTGCATATCTAAAATTGGATTGTTATCTCCTTTTGTAAGGATATAGTAAGTATTATTTACATGTATTGCTGCAAATACTCTGTGTATTATTTGAGAGTCTGTAAAGCTATCTCCAGGAACAGTTTTGTATACTATTATAGGATTGCTATAATTTTCATATACTGTAATATTATTTAAAGTAAATCCAGAGATATATGCTTCGTCATATGTTTTGTTTAGATAAGATAAATTACCTACAGAATACTTGTATTTAAATGGATTTGATGTTGATGAATTAATTAAACAGGAACCTATCAAACCTCTAAGACCTTTTGAAAGATAATTTTCTATACATGCGATATTGTAAAGTCCTATACTATAATTTGAAGTTTTTGAGTAATAACCACTGAATATTATATCATAAGGCTTATTTGGAACATATGGAAGTGGTTCTATAAATTGTTGAGAAATATTTTGAGTTATTTGATTGAACTCTTTATTAGAAACATTTATTACTGGAATATTATTTTGTTTTAAAAATTGAGACATATTTGAAACTCCGTGTACAAAGACTAAATCTCCTCTTTGAACAGTTGGCAACATACTACAACTTGCAACTACATTTATTGGAGATGATGATTGAAGAAATATAGTTGGAAATACCCAAAAGACAATAATTACAACTACAACAGCTATGGCCAAATCTCTTAATGTTTTTTTAGTACCATCAGTTGTTATACTAGATTTAAACTCAAAAAATAATGTAATAACAATCAATACAAACGCGCCGAAACCAATCAGAGAGTTTTGTGTTATTATGTATAAAACTATAAAAATTACTATTAATGCGTATAATGAATAAATGAATAAATCAGTGTTTTTTTGTTTTTTTTCTTGCTCTTTTTTCTGTTCTTGTTCCTTTTTTTCTTCGATTTCTTTCTTTTTTAACCTTTTATTCAAATATATCACTGTTGTGTTTTATTCATTATACTGGATATCTCTAAACCTATAACCTTAGACTCGTTATTTGACTTTGCAACTCCTATTGCAGTATCTGCACTAGATATTAATGAATCATTGTGACTTATTACAATAAACTGTGCCTCAGCACTCATTTGTTTGAGTAAGTGTGATAACTTCTTGGAATTTTCTTTGTCCAGTGCTGAATCTACCTCATCAAAAAGATAAATTGACGAAGGTTTACACATATGTATTGCAAGTATTAAAATCAATAATATTAATGATTTTTCACCACCAGACATAGATGTAAGAAGCTTTTTAGTTTTGCCCTCTTTTACGGTTATAAGCAAACCACTCTTGAAAGGTTCTCTTTGATTAGATAATGCTATTTCTGGTTTATCGTGAAATAGATAACCACATAATTTGTTGAAGTTTGTTATAACATCATTTAATGTGCTCATGAATGTTTGAAGTTTCTTTGAGTCAATCTCTTCAATCATACGCATAACTGCTTGTCTTTCTGTCTTCAATGTCTCCAGCTTTCCAGATGCTTCTTCTACTTCTTTTAGTCTTTCATTATACATCTCTGGAGCTTTTAAGTTGATGTTGCCCATGTCTTTTAATTTAGATGATATGATAGTTGCTTCTTTTTCCATTTCGTTTACATTTCCTTGTATTACTTCTATTTCTTCTTTATAAGTTGAAAGTTCTGCTGTAAAGTCTGCAAAGCTTGTTTCATACTGTGATCTTCTTATTTTTGCTTCTGATATTTGTCTTTCTTGAAGTGCCTTGTCTGAAGATAATCTACCTTTTTCATTTCCTAAAACACTTATTCTTTCATCAAGTTCATTAAGTTGTTTGTAAACCTTTTTACTTTCATCGCTTCCTGATGAGATTTTCTTTTCAATCTCAGCTCTTTCCTGAAGAAGTTTTTCTTTTTTAGTTTTTGATGCTTTAATATTATGTGCTATCGAATCAATTGATTTCGATTTTGTAGCTATCTCTTTTTCTATTGTAGATATTCTTTTTTTAAGAAGCTCATTTTCTTTTTCAAATGATACATTTTCCATTTTTAATGCTTCTGCATCTTTTCTCATTGCTTCTATCTTTGCTATTTCTTCATCGTTTAAGCCACTTTCTGCAATTCTCTTTGAGAACTCGACAGCTTCTTTAAATGCAGCGTCAAGTTTTTCCTTACTTTCTAATAATGTTTTTTGTGTAGATTCTTTATCTCTTGAAAGTTTTGCCATTCTTGTTTCAAATAAAGATATTTTTTCCTTAAGTTTTGTTATTTCAGAGTTTAATGTTTCTACTGCGGATAAATATTTTTGGAACTCTGTTGAGGTTACAGAAGAACTTTCCTTTAATGATCTTATTTCCATCTCTGCAAATGCTTCAGCTTTTCTTGAGCTTTTTATCGAGTCATTTAACTCTTCTATTTTCTTTCTTGTTGTTGTTTTTTCTTCATTTGCAGTTTTAATTTGATTTTCTATTGAAGCTGATGAAACTCTTTTGTTTGTTGAACCTCCGGAAACAACACCGGATTGCTCAACTATATCTCCATCTAAAGTAACATACCTTCTTCTTCCTACACCGTATTTTTTAGAGTCACTAATTGTGTTTATCAAATATGTATTGTTAAAGATGTATTGTACTGCTTTTTGATACTTTTTCTCGTACTTTACAGTTTGGATTAATGGTGTAAGGGATTTTTCTTCCGATTGTGATTCGTTTACACGAATTTCATTAATTGGAATAAATGCCGCTCTACCTAAAGAATTTTCTCTCATGAAGTTTATTATAGTATTTGCAGTAGAAATATCCTCTACAACTATATAATCAAGTCTTGAACCAGCTGCTGCTTCTACAGCATAAGCATGCTTATCATCATACGTTATTAACTCAGATACCTTACCGTAAAATCCTTTTGATGAACCAAACTTTTGAGATATATAATCATAACTTAAAGAAGATCTTTGGCGTATAGAGGCTCTTTGTTCCCTCAGATTTATTAGTTTTTCATCTAGCTCTAAAGAATACTTCTCAAGTTTGCTTATTTCAAGTTCTAACTTCTTTGTTGTTGAAGATGATTCAGATAATGTCTTTGATACTTTTTCTATTTTCTGAGTTATTTCTTTAAGTTCTTTATTTTTTGAATCATGTTCTTTTTTATTAGAGTTAAACTCCTGTAACTTAGCTTCTAAAGATGCTTTATCAGAGTATAACTCATTATTTAATTTTGATATCTCAACTGAAAGAGACTCTAATAATTTGTTTAGCTCTTCTTCTTTTTGTTTTAAGTTTTCTATTAACTTTGGATTTGATTTTAACTCTTCTGGTTTTAACTTTATTTTTGATAAACGTTCTTCCATTGGAGCTAACTTTTTAAGAACAGAAGCTATTGAAGACACATTCTTTTCTATAGTTTGAGAAGTACTTGCTTTTTCCTCAGTTAATTCCTTTATTGATGTTTCTAACTCTTTAATTGAGTTTGAAAATGCAGTTATCTCTCCGTCTAACTTAACTGTTTGTATGTTAACAGCTTCTAATGTTGCGTTTGTAGAGCCCATTTCTTGATTACTTTCGCTTAATTTTCTTGTTAACTCTGTTCTTTCTTTTGTGTTAGAATCAAGTTTTTTATTTACTTCTTCTAATTTCTTATTTATCTCTTGAAGTTTTGATTCATAACCAGAGATGTTTTTGGAAAACTCATTTAAATAAGACTCGGCTGTTTTCTTTTTTAATACAAGAACATTAAAGTTAAGTACCTTTAATCTTGAAGCCATTGAAAGATATTTTTCTGCAGATTCCTTATCAGCTTTTAACTCATCAAGAAAACCTTTTTGTGTACTAAATGCAACATTTGATTCATTTATTTTTTGATCGACTTTTTCTAGCTCTTTTATTGACTCGTTTTTCTTGTTTTCAAACTCCTTTATCCCAGAAGCTAAATCAATTAACTCTCTCAATTCTACAGATTTCATATTGCCCAAAGTTATTATTTCACCTTGAGAAATTGTGTTAGTTTCATCTGCTTTCATTCCATACTTCATTAAGGTAGTTAGTACCTCATTTTTCTTCATGTTTTTTCCGTTAAGTTTATACGCTGTTTTTCCATCACTTCTTATATACCTAACAACAGAGATGTTTGCATCTCCTTTGAAATCTAGCTTTACGTGTGCAGTTTTTAATTTTTTATCTCCATCAGAAGATATTCCTCTGATTAATTGATCGTATTTTTCTACCCTTAATCTTCTTGAAGACGACTCCCCAAGTCCAAAGAGTAATGAGTCACAAATAGTACTTTTACCGCTTCCATTAGGCCCAACTATACAGTTAAAGCCTTTACTAAAACGTAACGCAGCGTGATTTACAGACTTGAATTTATCTATTACTAGGGAATCAATATAAAGCATAAATACAACTACCGGTCAAAATATACATTAAACTGTAATTATTAAATTCTTTTCCTCGATTTATTAGCAAGCATGTGTAAATATATAAAACTTTGTATTCGTTGAGTTGTTATTACACCAATAACTTTATTGTTTTTCACAACTACAGCTAAATTTACGCCATTTGATTGCAATTTTGAAAGAGTATTGAATGCTGTTTCTTTATAATTAACTGTTATTGCTCTTGAAGAAATGTCTCTTGCTGTTTTTGAAGCGTAATTTTTTGCTTTGAATGGATCAACGTAATTAAACATATCCTTGTCTTTTAATAAAAGTATATCTTGTCTTTTTGATAGTGCATACTTGTATATTTGTGATGAAGACATTGTTGGAGAGATTATTGAAAAATCATTACCCATTATATCAAATGCGGATAGTGATTTGCACTCGTTTTTAATTATTGCGGATTCTTTTTCAGCTTCACTTCCACCGTAAAGAAATACTGCTATAAATAATAAAATAAAGAACTCAAATTCTTTATAAAGTATAGAACCGTTTATAACTAATGTATAAATAAATGAAAAAAATAGAAACAATCCAATAACAACTGTACTTATCTTTGCAGTAAGCATTGTTGCATTAAACTCGGTTCTCTTTTTCTGTAAATAACTTTTAAGAACTCTTCCCCCATCCATAGGAAATGCAGGGATTATATTAAATATACCCAACAGTACATTTATTTCAAACATGATTTGAAGTATATAAGCTAATGTTCCACCAGATGTATACAATACAGAAAGTAATCCAAAAATACAACCTATAAAAATACTTGCTATTGGACCTACTAATGCTATCCTAAACTCAGTTTCAGGTTTTACTTTTGTTATGTCTATTATCGATGCTCCTCCTATTATATTTAATGTTATTTCTTTAACAGGAATATTGTTTTTTATAGCTGTAAATGAGTGAGCAAGTTCATGTAAAAATACACATATGAAAAGAAGTATTATTATTAGAAATAATAAGTAATTACCATATGAAATAGGTATTAATGAGATAAAAAACAAAAGAGCTAATGTCCAGTGTATACTTACTTCTATTCCAAAAATTTTACCTATTTTAAAACCATTTGCCATCAGAACTCCTATACTTATTTAATACATAACAACCTTTATATACTTATGAACTTTGAGTTTGTAAAGGGAGTACCCATAGGTTATATTAAAAAATTTTCTTGTTTGGTTATAGGAGACATTCACTTAGGAAAAGAGTTGAAGTTTGAAAATAAAGGTGTAACATTTATCAATGTAAATAAAAAAATGTTAGAAAATTTGAGTGATATTTGCTCACAAAAAAAGATTAAAAAAATTATAGTTTTAGGAGATATTAAAGAAAGTATAATGTACCCAGATAAAAATGAGTACTCATTAATAAAAGAGTTTTTTGAAGGTATTAAAAAAAAGGGTATTGATATTTTTATAGCAAAGGGAAATCACGATGGACATTTAGAAGAAGTTTTCAAACAAATAAAAATAAATGCAGTTATAGATAAAGAGATATTTTTAGATGACTTTGTTTTTATGCATGGAAATGCATTGCCTTCTGATGAAGCAATGATGAAAAAGTATTTGGTAGTTGCGCATGCCCATGCAGTTTATAATGGAGAACCTATTTGGATAAAAACAATAATTGGAAAAGATGTTAAAAAAGAGTATAAAAAATTTAATAAAAAAGAAAAGCTAATTTTAGTTCCTCACTTTAATCCTTTATTAAGCGGGTTAGAACTTGAAAAAGTAGAAGGCTTTATGCCTATTTTTAGGAATAATATATTTTCCTTTAAAAATAAAAAGGTCTTTACCTTAAACGGTAAAGAAATAAAATAATAAAATCAAACAGGATTTGGTTTAAATCTTTCCTTAACTCCAGACATCTCTGTAGATACCTTTTGCTTCCATGCGATAAACTCTTGTGGAGACTTAGGATATGAAGCATAGATTTCATTCAATGTTTTCATTTTATCTACTACGAAAAGCAAGTTTCTAAATGCATTTATGTTTGCAATTCCGCTTAGTAGTTTATTGAATGTACTTCTCAAAGTTAACTTAGGTATTCTTCCATAGCTTATCTCTATTGCTTCTTCTTCTGTTAAGAAGTGAGCCATACCATAGTTTATCAAATCATTGTTTAATGATTGCAAGTATACTCTAAATACTTCTAAACCTGCTGTTTTGTTACCATAATCTTGATTGTATCGTGTGTTGTAGTCCCAGATTGCATCTAATGATGTATCTTTCTTTGCTACTGCTTCTCCTGCAACCTCTCCTGCAAGAACTCCTGAGACCATAGCTGGACCTATACCTCCTGCGCTTATTGGGTTAGGCATTGCCATGCTGTCTCCAGCACCTAAGTATCCCGGATAAACTAAACTGTCGAATTGTCTTCTTACAGTTACTGACCAATAACCTTTTCCATTTGAGTCAGTTTCATCTAAAGAGGTACTTTCTATTACAGGAACCCATTTTATGTACTGTTCTATTAACATGTGTAATGTATCTTTCTTGTTTAATCTAGAGTTTCTTATCTCTAAACTTTTCTTTTCTACGCCTAAACCTATGTTCATTCTTCCTCCTCTTTTTGGGAATACCCAGCCATAACCGCCAGGTGCAAGAACTTGGTTTAAGTGTATTAATGCATTTTTAGGATCATAATATCTTACGTCTTCATATTTAGCTTCGAAGTTAAAGATAAATCTCCCTGTTGATTCTATATCATCAGTGCTTACCTCTCTTTCTACATAATCGTTTACAGGTAGCTTTCTTCTGATCATGCTAGCTATTCCTAGCGCGTCTATGACTAGCTTTGCTTTTATCTTTACTTGTTGGCTGTTTCCATCTCTTCCGTATACGCCAACTACTTTATTGTCTTCTAGAATAGGACCTTCTACATTGAACTTTGGAACATACTCAGCTCCATTCTTCATTGCATATTGGTAAAGCTTTTTAGCTAGCTTTGGTCGGTCTAAGCTGTAACCTTCTCCATCAAAAAGGAACTTGTGTTCAAGGTCAGGACTAAATGCATATACTCCATCTACTTTTAAGTCTAATTCTGGATCTCCAAACTTTAAGTCCATATGATTAGATATAAAATCTAGGTGGCTTTTTGCTACTGCATCGCCACAGACCCAGCCCCAGTTTGTTTTTTTACCTACTTCTGATTCATCATTTCTATCTAACATTAAAACTTTCGCTCCTTTTCTTGCTGCTGCGGCTGCTGCTAATGAACCTGCTATTCCAGCTCCTGCAACAACAATATCATATTCTGAATTCATAAAAATACCTTATTTACTCGTTTTCTCGCAATACCACTATTGGTATTACGCCTTTATCAAACTCAATCTCTGCCAATTGTAATGGCTCTGTTATTCCATTTGGAACCTCAATTAAAGGAGGTGCTCCATATGCTAACTGTAAAGCTCTTGCGCCTATAATTCTGGCTTTTTCAAATCGCGTATAATTCATATTAAGACCTTGAAGTATTAAAACAAGCTAAATTAAGCTTAATACGAAATATAATACAGCATAAATATTTAATAATATTAGTTTTTTAGATTTTTACTACATTTTACTATATTATTGTAATTTTATATTATTAAAACTCAAATATTTCATCCATGAATAACTCAAAACTTGAAGTTTCTACATTACTATTTTTAGAATCCTTTTTTTTGTTTGAACATCTAAGTTGAGATATAAATTCAGATTTTTTTGATTTGTTCTGTTTTTCTACATCTTTGTTTATGTCAAAAGTACTTGTATCCATTCTTTTTTTACTCGGTTTATTTCTACTATTCTTTGTTATCATTTAAATTGCCCCTTATATCATTACTTACTGCAAATCAACTAAAAAATAGAAAATAACAGCAGATAGGATATTTCAGTAGTACTTTAATTTGAAAATATATATATCTTTCGTAACAATATATCTGTAACATGCCTTGGTAGTGTAGCGGTCTAGCATACGAGCCTGTCACGCTTGTGACCCGGGTTCGAATCCCGGCCAAGGCGAATCTTTAATTGTCCGAATCCCGAGACTTGGCTAAAGTGTATAATTCTTTTTTAACTATGGTAATTACTTTATCTTCATTTTCATTCAAACTACAAGTGCCATTAATAGGTCTGTATGAATGATCAGAATTATTAATAATTTCAGGTTTATAGTTGGATAGTACTTTATTGAAGATATCAATATTACAATTGGGATCTTTTTCACCTATAATGAATTTAATTGGTATTTGAATAATTTTTAAGTAACTAACATCGTTTAAATTACTTGGATTTTCATATTCGTGCAATGGGTAACCTAAAACTATAATGCTTAAAATTCCTAATATTTTCTCAGCTCCAATCCTCGTAGATAAAATACCACCGTATGATTTTCCTATCAATACAATATCCTTACCACCCAAATATTTTATGCATGCTTCAATCTCCATTTTATTAATATTTGTATCTTTCTTAAGTCCTCCGTCAACATAGGAAAAGTTAAACCTAATTATAGAATAATCAGACTTAAGAGAATCAAACAATTTGACAAGAAGTCCATAGTCCATGTCGTTATTTTCTCCGTGGGACAGAATTATATTCAACTTCGAATTCGGTTTGATAGAAACTATCGCATTTATGTAGTGATCACCGCAGGCTATTTTTTCCATTGTTAGATTACCTATTATCTTAAAGTCTTCTTTGCCAATTCAGCTATGCCTTGGCTATCAAGCTTATATTCTCTAATAAGGTCTTTAACTGCACCGCTCGTCCCTAGGTTAAATCCATGTCCAACTATCTTTGATGGCATCCTTAAACCCCATTTTCATTATGTTTTAGGAAATATATATATTTTACTATAGAATAGGCTTTGGGACAGTATTAATTATTTACGGAAAATAACATAAACGAGTCGGGTTCGAAAAAGAAACTTTTGGAAAAAGTTTCATCAAAAGGATTTAAGCTAAAAGGGTTCGAATCCCGGCCAAGGCGTCTTCTGTTTAATCTTTGACTCTGCAAAAATGCAATTGTAATATGTGTGCATTACTAATGCACAGAATTTCTCATTGGTAATAAGGAGATTTAAATATACGAAGCTGCATTCAAATTTCTCATTTTAGATATGTTTTTATATTTATATATACGTAATATATACGTGATTCGATGAGTTATGAAAGTGCAATATTAATAAAAATAGATAAAAAGACAAAAAAACGCATGGACACTCTTGATGTGAACTGGTCCGGCAAAATAAGAGATTTCATACGAAGAGAACTTACGAAGAAAGCAAGATTAAATGAAGCAGAAAGAATTAGAAAGTCCTTGTTTAGAGAGTCTCATGGACTGAACTCTGTTGAAGTACTTAGGAGAATGAGAGGATCTAGACATGGAACAAGTAGTCATTGACACGAATGTGATAGTTAAGCTCTTTCTCAAAGAGGAGTATTCTGACTTTGCACTCAAATTGAAAGATTCATATCTCGCAGGAAAAACAGATATTGTAGTAAATTCACTTATGAAATATGAGTTTATAAACGTCCTTAAATATAAGAAATTCTCTTCTGCTGAAATAAAATTAGCATTGCAAGCTATTGCTGACTATGACTTTCAAATTGAAGAGTTCTCATATCCAATTGCTGATTTAACTTCAGACCTTGCTGTGAAATATAATATAAGTTCTTATGATGCTTCATATGTGGCGCTTGCCTCATCTCTAGGATATACCCTATATACGTCCGATACAAAACTGATAAACAAGATAAGCAATTTAAAATTCGTAAAACATATAAAAGAATTTTACGAAAAATGAGAAAATGAAATTGTAAGACCTGTCACACTTGTGGCACAAATTCGAATCTCAGCC
>JAJZMZ010000035.1 GCA_021848095.1 Microcaldota archaeon
AAGAAGCAACATACAATAACTGATGTAAGTAATATTCTGAATCTTTCTCCATCTACTGTCAAGCAGCACTTTGATGAGTTAGTGCGTATTGGTGCAATAGAACAGGTAGAGAATGAATTTATCAAAAGATGGAAATATTATAAAACAGTTCCCTCATTTAATATCAATGATTTCAAAAAGGAAAAAAACATTCCAAATTTAATACCATATGCGGTAGGTTCGGTTATAATAATTGCATTAATTGGAGTTCTATTCTATTCAAATTATATAAACATAACTCCAAAATCTTTGGTAAACCCAAATTATTCATTAACTGTACAACTTACTGATCCTCCGCATGTTCCTGCAAATACTACTGCATTAATACTTAATTACAGTTCAATTTCAGTAAATGTGCTTAAGGACAATAATACTTATCAATGGATAAATGTGTCTGGTAGTGGAAGTGTAAATCTTATGTCATTAGTGAATATAACTCAAATAATGGGCAATACATTCTTAAACTCAAGTTATAAGGTTGTTGGAGTTGCATTAAATGTAAACTCTACATATATAAAAATAAACAATATTACTTATCCTGTAAGCGTTCCAGAAAAAATGATATATGCTAATTTATCTAATCAAACAAGAATTAACTCTAACTCAAGTTTACTTATTGATTTTTCGCCTACTGTATCTAGTATATACCTATTAAATTCTACTTTGTTTGTAATGACCCCATCATTAAATGCTATGTTCTATGGCAATTATTCATACAACAACAAAACAGATTATGAGGTAGGCAAAAGATTTAATTTAAATGACAGAGAGTTTCTTGCATTGCGTCCAAACAAAAACTTAGTAATTACCTCTGCAAACATAATACAATATGGAACTGTCTCAAATATTCTAAATTATTCAACAAAGATAAATTTAACAATTAAAAATAATGGAAATAAAACAATAATGATAAAACAAATATTGTTATCTGGTGAACTCACATCACACGTAATACTTAAAAACGACTCTATACTTGCAATAAGAAAAAATGGTTTTCAGGGTTTAAGCATAAACATTTCTAAAATAAATATAAGTAAAATAGGCAGAACTCCATTTCATATAATAATAACTACCAATATATCAAATAAAATGAATATTACTGATTCAAAAGCTTATAATTCATTAAACTGGCATATGCATTATTCAAAAATATCGTTCGATATTATTCATAATTATCATAATGTCAATAACAATAATGAATTCAATAATACTAATACTAAATTGATTTTCAATTTGACAGGAGAGGACTATTCAGAAGAACATGTTGGTTTTAACATGGTATCTATAAATCAACTGATGTTTTTAGTTTCAAATAACGGAACAATGATACTTCCTGGGAATGGCCCTATCTCAATACCTTTTAATAACTCCGGTTATTCTATTGCGCCTGGTGCATCTGTAACACTCACATTCAATGGAAGCATACTTTGTGGTGACGGAAGAATAATTGGAAGTCTTAGCAACAACAGCAATTACAGTATAGCTGTAATAGGCAACAAAGGCTCTTTTGCATATGCAAATGTAATCTCTTCATGATTATTTCTATTATTTATTATAGTTCATTATTCAATTATCTAGAAATAACAAATTAACAATTAATTTTGTAATAAACTAAAATTTGTTCAAAAAGTCAAATTTTCTTGATAAATTAGGGATAATTATTAAAAACAATCTAATACCTTACTAACTTTTAAATATTAATAAATTTTCATTATAAAATTAGTTGAAGAATAATAAACAAATCAAATAAAATAATAATTATTAATCCATAATGAAAAATTTTTCTGCTATGTTTTATATTTCTTTTTTTATTTAACAAATAAATATTCAACATGACTAAAATTATAAAAACTATTGTAAATAAATAAAAACTATTTATTTTTTGGTATAATACGAGTATAATTAATAAAATTATAGATGTGCTACAAAGGGTATATAATATTTTAATGGTTTTTGGATATTTTAATTTACTAACGAATGAATGTACTTTATTAGTACTATCTCCTCTTATATCCTCAAAATCTTTCAAAATTCCTCCAACCAAGAAAAATGGTGTCATCACCATTATAAAATAAAGAAAATTAACTGATATACCCTTCCCAGATATCCATCCAAAAACCATCGGAAAAATTTGATAAAGTAATACTGCAGTTAATGAACCTAATACGAAACGTTTTTTTAAATTAATTGGCGGAACAGAATAAAGAATTGCAAAGAGTATTGATATTATTAATAAATAAACAAAAAATTTATTTATAAAAAAAGAAAAAACAATAGCAAAAACAAATAAAATTATTGTTTCAAGAAAAGCAGCTATAACTGAAACTTCTTTTTTAGGTAAAGGACGATACGGTTTATTTATCTTATCTAAATCTATATCATATATTGCGTTTAATGAGTTATATCCTGCAAGTATCAAAATAACTGATGCTAAACCAAATAGGAATGAGATATTCAATTCAAAGCTATCTGCAGATATAAAAAATCCCGCAATAAATCCAAATGCTCCTAAAATTACGTACTCTGGAGATGTTAATCGTATAATACTAAAAAGTTTTGATTTTATATTAATCCCCATTTTTTCCATAATTTGTTCCTCAAATCTAATATGGCTTCTGGCTTTCCAACTTCAAATTCACAAAATTGATCTTTCATTGAAACACATTTTGTCTCAACAACGTCTAAATCTATGCCAAGATTTTCACTAAGACCTCCTGCAATAAAACCTGCAGGAATAAAATCAACAGGATAATTTGATTTACCATAAATTATTGGGAATGTTGGATTTTTAAAATGAACAATATTTCTTTTTTCTTTTGAGTCTAATAATGCCAAAGCGATTTCTAATTCTCCCCATCCGGCAAAAGAAACTACTTTAATTTGCCAATCAAGAATTTTTCTTTTATCCGAAAATTTTTGTTTTTTTATAAATTCCCTATTATAAGAAATTGATCCTTCTTTAGCCTGCTGATATATTATAGAATAAGCCTTTTCTAATCCTAATTGTTCTACTAAAGATTTTTGAATATTACACAAAATTGAAGTAGGTACTATATTTATCGGCGTATTCATTAATTCTAATTTTCCATCTTCAATATTTAGTAGTTTTGAGAATTTAAACAAATCAAACAAAAGTGTTGACAAAAGCTCACTTGTTTATTGTTATACCATTTTTAGAAAATGTAAAATTGTAGATTCCTTTATTTACATTTGTCAAACGCATTTTTATTATATTTAATGTGTTGAACTGTTCTTCACCTTCTACTGAATGTAATCTGATTAAACCATCTCCTACATACTCACTTACTCCATCTACTGTTAATTTACTTTGACTTTCTTCACTTGCAGTTATTATTAAATTAGTTAATCCTAAAGAATGCAATTTATCTATAAGAAGATATACCGTTCTTTGACGTGATTTACCTTTATAAAAAATCATTGCATCGTCGCCAATCATGGATTTTAAATCTGTGTTTATTTTATAATCAAGAGGGATTTTAAATTGATCAAAATTAACAGAAAATGTTATCAAACTATCAAAAACTAATCTTTTTGCATTAATTTTCTTGACAGCATTTTCAATAGTGTTAAAAATATCAAAATCTTTTTTATTTAATGGAATTTTCAAAAGTATTATCTTCCCTAATTTTTCAAGTTCTTCAAGATTCCATCCAAATTCAATGGCTTGGTCTTTTAATTCGTTAATATCAGATTCTAATGATACATAAACTCCGTTCTCTCCAGATATTGCACCGTAATAAATATACTGGAGCCCAAATATTGTTTTTCCTGTTCCAGGCCCTCCAATAACAAGCGTATTAAATCCAACCGGTATTCCTCCTTCAATAAGTTTATCTAAACCTGAAATTCCTGTCTTAATTCTTTTAACATTTCCCATTTTAATACCCAAAATTTCAATAACTAATTAGATAGAAAATTATTTATGTTTATATTTAATAGGATTTTATGATTCCTTGGCTATTATACGTTAAATCAAGTAAACTGATAATTATTTGCCCAGGAACCGCTATAAACGTCATTGTAAACAAAACCATTCTGAATGTTTCCAGAGTAATCATTAGTATTACCATTTAATGGCCACCATCCAACTAGGCCAATAAGGCTTATAGGATCCCCTCCTAATCCTTCATTATACAGACTTTGTATTTCATTCGCACTCAAACTTATGTTATATAACTGTACATTAGATATATCTCCATTAAACCACTCGGCGTTTCCATATGTTATGGCAGCGTATCCTGTTGATACTGATCCTATAGTTAAGTTGGAGCTTATATAAGTCATAGAACTAGTTACTATCTCATTTCCTATTTCTTGACCATTTGCATACCAGTATTTCTCACTGCCATTTTGTGTTACTGCAAGAAACATCCACTGGTCAAAATTAGAGTTAGGTATGGGGAAACTATATCCTGTCCAATCGCTAGGATCTGCAGCCTCAGCCGTATCCCACTCTAAGCAAAATCCGCTACTATCACTAGGTGAGCAGCTGTGTGGTTGATTATTATAATCTAGCTTCATTCCGTATTGATCCTCTTTATCTACAATATCGTGATACGGTGCGCCTCTTACATAAACCCACGCGGTTATGGTTATCTGATTGCCTACTATATTTTCCCTGCTGTTTATTTGGTTTGAGCCATAAATCTGGACATAATCTCCTACACCATCAGATATCATCACACTATCTGGTAGTATATTATTGCAAATACCTTGTAGATTAATATCGTATGTTGTTCCTGGTCCCTCTGGTCTAAATACATTGCATGAACCCGGAGGAACTCTTGGAAAAAGAGGTGAGGAAGTGAAAAAACCTAACTCAAAAAGTGTAATTAAAACAACAGCTATTAGAAGTATTGACAAACCATAGGTCATCAAGTACTCCATTGCACTTTGTCCTTTAACTTCTTTATTTTTTCTTTTCATCAACTTCCTTAATAAATAGAAAATCATTATTTATATACTTTCTTAATTGTTAAAGATCAGCCTCCGGCGAGAATCGGACTCGCGACCTTCTGCTTACCATGCAGACGCTCTCTAGTGTAGATAATTATATACCACTGAGCTACAGAGGCATGTGTTTAGTATTATGATTTAAACTTTAAATAACCTTTGTTGTCATTTATAAAATCAGGATTCTTAAATTTACATTTCATTACCTAAAACATAAATACTACTTATCTTAAAGTATATTTAAATTAATTTAAATAAAAAAATTTAAGTGAAGAAAATGAAAATTATAAGTTTTAATCAAATCTCAAAAGTAATTAAGTTAGTTCCAGAATCATATGATGATCTATACCTTCTTGCAATAATCTTGAATCAAAATGATAAAATAGGGGCACATACTTACAGGAGATTTAAATCCTCAGAAACCGATACTGGAGAACAAAAAGAAGTTTTTATTAAATTACAACTTGAAAAGGTAGAGATTGATAAAAGTGCATGGAGATTGAGGTTAACTGGAAAAATTCTTGAAGGAAGACCATTGGAATTTGTGCGTTTGAATACTTATCATACTTTGAATATAGCTACATCTGATTTAATAGAGGTAGAAAAACCAGAGTGGAAAGAGTACATACTAAAAAGATTAAAACAAGCTGTCGCAGATGCAAAAAAATCAAAGTTAGCAATAATTGCTTTTGATGATGAAAAAGCAACATTGGCATATATACGTGGATATGGTATAGACATAATTACCGAACTTTATAGCAAGCTTAGTAAAAAAATAAGTGAAAAGGAGTTTGAAAAGTTAAAGATACTTTATTTTGACAGCATTATAAAATTAATTCAAGGTTTAGATGTAAATATAGTAGTATTGGCTGGACCTGGTTTCACAAAAGATGACTTTAAAAAATATATTGAAAAAAACAGTATAAAGTTAGAGAAGAAATTATTTTTTGAGTCATGTAGTGATTCAGAAAGATCAGGTATAAGAGAGGTACTTCAAAGCGAAACAATCTCAAAAATATTTGAAAATGAGCATGTTAAAAAGGAATTTGAGTACTTAAATATATTTTTAAGTTCACTTCGTGTAGGTGACTCAATATCTGGGATAGAAAAGGTATCCGGAGCACTAAACTCATATTCTATTGGTGTCATTCTTGTTAATGATTCCGTAATCTGGAACAATGAGGTAAAAGAATTATTAGATATGGCAGATAAACAAGGCACATTAATTGAAATATTTAACTCAGAAGATGAGGCAGGTAAACAGCTACATTCATTTAAAGATATAGTTGGAATACCAAAATACCTGTTAAAATAATTAGGAATAAACTCCATTTATTTGAAAAGCTTGGACACTATCTCCACAACTACTTTGTTGCACTACTGCTAATTGATAAATTCCTTTAGGTATGGAGTTACTCATTGTATATTCAGTTATCCCTGAGTTACTATTCCAACTAGAAGAAAAAGCAGGAATCCAACTCTGCCACTGGGAGTTCTTGTAATATACTTGTATGGCATTATTTGCATAAGCGTTTATTGTTATGGTATTTGATTGATACATATAAAATGTGGTGTAACTCATAGATAACAAAGAGTTATATGGTGAAGAGCATGCAATATCCTCATTATTCAATGATGAAAGTATTCCTGGATAAGGAACTGTTACCAAACCAAAGTACATATCTCCTAAATAAGCACCGTTTCCAAGTGCATATGAGATGCTATTACCAACGGTATAACTTACAAAATCTCCATTTTGAATTATTGTATAATTATAAGGAATTAAAGGCTGCGACAACTCACTAATTGTCTGTTTATTCTTTGGCAACTCTCCTACTATACTTACAAAAGGAGTTACTTCTTGATTTGCAGGATAAACACTAAAAGATCCGCCATAAATGCTATTATTGTAAATACAACCAGTTTGATTTAAACCCATAACTCCAGAGTTACAATAACCTAAACTTATATTATAAACTCCAGAGTTAACCTGCGATCCAATATTACTATTACTAAAAATTATTTTACATAATGATTCTTGTGCTGGATATAAGAATGAAGGGGAACAACTTCCAACTCCATTTGTATTAGTTAGATTACTAGTTATTTGCGTTATGTTTATCGGAGTGCTCTGTCCGTTCTCAATTGCAAGTTCTAAAACTCCATATCCATATGTTGTATTAGGGTAGTACTCAACATAATTACATACTACATTGCTAAATGTATTGCATGTTGTATCCTGTATTGAGTTAGTATAAGTTGTTAAAACAAATATTGCCACTATTGCTATCCCTAAAATTAAAAACATAAAACCATAGGTGCTCATGAACTCTATTGTTGCTTGACCCTTCATATTTACGCTTTTACGTTTTACTTTTTTAAATAATACCTGCATTAATTTTCCTCTAAACATTTATTAGTAAGGTGCATGTCTTATTATTTTTTACTATTTTCTTGTAATCTTAAAATCTAAAACTATCTCTATTACTTCTGGTGAGTATGGCCTTACTGTTCTAGAAAATACTACTTTAAATTTGAAACCTTTTTTATGAAAGTACATTTTCAACTCATTTATTAATTTTTCTAATCCCATATTCATATCTACAAAAGCATAATAATGAACTATACAATTTTTTGAAGCTACCTTGCAAACAGTATCTAAAAAAGATATTGAATCTTTAGGAAGCGGCATTATTATCCTATCTGCAAAATTTTTATAAATTACTGCTTTCCTCTTAACGTCGCCGCTTATCGCCTTTACATTTTTTACTTTATTCAACAAAATATTCTTCTTCATGTACTCTGTTGCCTTCTTATTTATCTCTATAGCTATAACATTGGCATTTTTATTATGCATAGCTAACTCAATAGCAAAAGGACCTACTCCTGCAAACATAACAATTACATTCTCTGGTTTTTTTGATAGCTCAGAGATTCTTTTCCTTTCATAAGCCAAACGTGTAGAAAAAAATGTATCCCTTACATCAAATCTAAGCAAGGCACCATTTTCCTTATAACTCACAATATATGTTTTAACTCCAGAAACATACTCATACTCACGTTTTCTATACCTTCCTTTTACAGCACCAGCTTTTCTAATCACTGTTTTGATGTTAGTATTTACACTCATTATTGAGGAAGCTATTCCTTTGGAAATACTCCTTTCACAATCAATAATTGCAATATTACCTAAAACCTCAAAGCCTCTAGGAGCTTTTTCATAATCCTTTCCTAACTGTTTTTTAAGGATTTCCTTATAATTTTTTTTAGAGGTTATTTTATCAAAAGTTTTTTCTACCAATGTAGCATCGAAGCTTTTCTCTAAAATATGCAGTTCCTCTCTGTTCACGGTCTTTATAGGAAAATATATAAAGTAATTACTACTAATTACATTATAATTATTGTTAAGTAGCGTACGCGCTGAAAGGTAATTTTTAACCTTTTGCGCATATTGTTTTTTTACCTTTATTCCAAGCATCAAATCAAGTGTAAACATAATAATTAAATAGTTTAAAGTATTAAAATAATTGTATTAAACCAATCGCTATATAAGTTAGCACAATAATATAAATAATGTGGTATTTATGTATTTAATAGCAAGAGTAACATCAAGTCAGGAAAAGATCACTGCTGATATACTTGAGAATAAAGTACGAATGACAAGCATACCTGTATACTCAATAATATTACCTAACGGAATGCGTGGTTATATTGTATTAGAGTGTGAAAATGAAAATGCTTGCAGAGATTTAATACTAAACGAGCCACATGTAAAAGGAATTTTATCAAAACCACTAACAGAAGAAGAAGTATCAAAGATGTTAACAGTTAAGCAAACATCACAGAAAATATCAATTAATGATGTGGTAGAGTTTATGTCAGGTCCTTTCAAGGGCTACAAAGCTAAGGTTAAAAAGGTAGATACAGTTAAAGACGAGATAACTGTAGAGTTAATGGATGTAGCTGTACCAATACCTGTCACTACAAAATCTAATATTGCAAAAATAATACAAAAATCAGAGGGAGCATGATGCCAGAAGTAATAATAAATGGATTAATAGAAGGAGGAAAAGCAACAAGCGGTCCACCATTTGGACCGGCGTTAGGTCCTACAGGTGTAAATATAAACAATGTAGTATCTGAGATTAACAAGAAAACATCAGCATTTTCAGGTATAAAGATACCTGTAAAGGTTATAGTTGATCCAGCTACTAAAACATATCGTGTTGAGGTAGGGACTCCTCCAACTAGTGCACTTATTCTAAAAGAGCTAGGTATACCAAAAGGAGGCAAAACAAAGGACGAAAGCCCTGGAGATATAAAGATTGAGCAAGCTAAGAAGGTAGCTGAGTCTAAATCGATGAGCATGTATGGTAATACCTTGAAGGAGAGAGTAACACAGGTTCTAGGTACTTGTAAGAGCATGAACATAAAAGTAGAAGGAATGGACGCTAAAGAAGCTATACAAAAGCTCAAAAGTGGCGAACTTAAGGTATGAACCCTAAGTCTACTACAAAACATAATCTACTAGCCTTAAAGCAATTAAGCGATAACTTAACTAGTTACTTTAAGGTGGGTTCTTGGTGGCCTAGCCTTTCAAAAGATGAGATAATAATAGGTGCAGTTTTAACTCAAAATACTACTTGGAAGAATGTGGAGCGTTCTTTAGAAAACTTAAAAGTAAATAATTTACTAGAACTTAAAAAACTCTCTAAAATAAATAAAAACAAACTAACTGAGTTAATAAAACCTAGTGGGTTTTACACTCAAAAATCGCAAACTTTAATTGATATTTCTAAACTAATAGAACAACATGCATCCTTGCAAAAGTTCTTTGAACTTCCTTTATCTAAATCACGTAAAGAATTATTATCAATAAAAGGAGTAGGTCCTGAAACTGCAGATTCAATACTTCTTTATTCTGGAAATAAACCTATTTTTGTAGTTGATAATTATACAAGAAGAATAACAAAAAGGTTTTTAGGTTTGGGTAAAGAACTTACATACGGAGAGCTTCAAGAATCAGTACATTTAATTACAAAAAGTGTTAATAAATACAAAGAACTTCATGGCAGTTTTGTAGAACTTGCAAAAAAACACTGCAAAAAAGAACCATTATGCGATAACTGTCCAATAAATAAAAGCTGCAGTTATTTCACAAAAAGTAATTAGTCTATTCTTTCAGCGTATAAAAATCCTAATACATCTGGGCTTGGCGTATTCGGATCATTCCACGAAAGTCTTTTGTTTCCATCTACTTTAAATCCTGCTTCTTCTAACTTCTTTTTAATCGGTAGATATCCTTTGTGATACTCAAACATCATTCTTTTGAACTTTCTCAATGTACTTCTTTTAGCAGTTAATATAGATTCATACTCGCAATTTTCACAATCCATCTTCAAAACTGCATTATCTCTGATTTTATACTCTCTAATAATTCTATCTAAATCAATAATTTGAGTCACCGCACCTTCTTTCGAAGGCAATAACTCTGTATAACTAGTAGAGTCAACATTTTCAGGTATTTTTATAATACGCGAAGTTCCAACGCCTTTTCTTTCTAACTTTACATTTTTAATGCTATTCTCTAAAATTACCCTTTTTGCGCAATTATAATTTTGATGATATGGTTCAAATGCAATTATTCTTCTTGCGTTGTTTGCAAAAAACCAAAGTATACTATCTCCCATACAAGCTCCAACATCTACTACATCTCTTCCTTTAGGCTCTAGCCATTTATAATTTTCACCCATAAACTGCTCCCCAATGAGATGAACTAAACTTCTTTTTTGTGCAAAGCTATTGTAAAATAATTTATAATTTTTATTTTTATAATTAAACGATATTGATTTTTCAGCTTCATTTTCTTTAATTATTGAATAAGCAGGAACCAAAAACTGTTCATAACCCATTATTATTCTTTCAAGCTCATAATCTTTTATGTATTCTAAATTATTTGAAGTTACTCCCAACTTTTTATTTATCTGGATTTGATTTTCAAGCATAAGTTTTTGTATATTAAGTTGTGTTATTGTTGCATCATAAGACCAACGCTCCTTCTTGCCAACTATTTCATCTATATACGGCGATGTGGTGGTGTTTATTCTATGCATTTCTGACATTACTTTATACTTGTAGAAAATGTATCCGACAATAGGTTGTATTCCAACAAAAACTAATGCAATTGCTACGAAGCCATAAACCCCTAATGAGTTAAGAAATGTTATCGAGTATAAAAGCAAAGCGTATGTTATTAACGAAATACCAAATCCTATTTCAGAGTAACCTTGCTTGGCTAAATACCAAATTTTAGCTATGTTGTTCTTCATAGACATCTAAACACTACTCCATGTTCTGTATTTGCTTAAAGCACTTATATACGTACTTTTATACCTTTCAAATGTGTATCCTTTACTATGTAAATAAGCGTTTTTACTGAACTCTCTGTAATTTGATTTAATTTTATTAACTAACTCTGGAACTTCATCAATAGAATCAAAAAGATAACCATTTCTTCTATTTCCATCTACTACTAATTCATCTAACGCTGTTCCTCTCCTTAATATAACAGGTAAGCCATAACTTTCGGCTTCTACTACTGGTAAACTTGCCCCTTCATGGTAACTATTTAAGACAAATATATCAGAGTTTAAAAGATAATTATCTATTTTTGGAACCTTTCCAAGTATATTCACATTATCTTTACTATATTTTTTAGCTTCGTTGTATTCTTTTTTATACTCGCCACTGCTTTTGTTGTCTCCAAAGGTAGTTAAACTAATATCACATGCATTACATAATTTTGCAAGTTCAGGAATGCCTTTTCCGCCTCCGTATCTTCCATAAGAAACAAGTTTCGGGTGTTTACTTATTAGTTTATTTCTAAATTTAAAGTTATTTCTATGATAAGGTATAGTTACTGCTATAGAATCCTCATTAAAACCCATTCTAATTAAACATTCTTTATTAAACTCACTCTGTGTTATAAAAAATAACTTCATGTCTTTTATGGACATAAGCATTATTCTAGAGTCCATCATCGATTTTTTATTATTTACTAAATAAGGAAAGGTAAGATTGTGGTAATATACAATATCTTTGTTGTGTATTAATCTAAACAATTCATAAGCAGATCCGTAATGCCACATTCTTATTTTAGAATTTTCTATTATATTCTTCGCAACATTCTTTTTATACTTTTTAAGTGCTCTATAAAACATTTTCATATAATTATATCTGTTTTCAATAGTTACAAACTTCTTAAACATTCCATATAAATTAAGGCTAAAATAATCAGCTATTGCAAGTTCATAAACGTTGTTATACTCTGAAAACAATTCAACAACTATGTCATTATTGAAGTTTAGTGATTTATTAACCTCTTGAGTAGCCCTTATTGTATTGCTTATTCCATCCCCTTTTAACAATACATTATGTATCTGCGCTAAATTCATGAACTCATCTAAACTATAAGATTAAAGATTATTAATTGTTGCTATACTGAAGTTGGAATATCCTAGAATCGTTATTAGAATAAAAATTCTTGAATAATGTTGAATTACTGTCTAGTAAGCAAGAATAATTATTACAGAAATACATCAATTTTATCATATTACTCATATACAAATCCTTATTCATGATAATAGTTCCAGTGATGTTTATTTGTGAATTAGGTTTTTGTATATCTGAGTATTGTATTAATAGCATTTGATTGTTGGTTGAGTTGTATGTTGTTTGTTTTATTATACTAAAATTGTTATTATTGATGTTATAAAATGCAGTATACTCAAATGGAGAAATTCCATAATTGTTTTCATAATAAAAACTACTTACTCTACTTGTTTTGTTTATTATCGTGTAAACTGTCGTGCTACTTTGGTTATTTATGAACTTTAAGATTAATGAGTTATTATTTTGAAACTGTCCAGAATTTGTCATTGGCAAATAACTATAATTAGTACTTTCATTGAAATTAATTCCTGACTCTAAAAATATACCTTTTGTTTCAAGCAACCATGGATATCTTACTAAAATATAGTTGGGTTTTTTGCTATAATTTAAAATAAAGTTATAATCTGGAGTGTCGTTAAACAGCCAGTTTGCAAAAACATCTACCTTACTACCATTTAGTGCTCCAACACTATCTGTAATACTTGTCCTATTCCCCCATCCCTCAATAACACTTCCATCTGTCCATAATGTGAGAAAAACACTATTAGTTGGGGTATTCGATTTAATATAAGAGCTTGCAGTTAATAAATTAGGTGTTATCAGTCCACCTAGCTGTGAAGTATTTTCATTTTGTATTGTATTTAATAATGAATAAGCTATAAGTATAAATAAAAATCCAGAAAATGCTATTTTTAAGAACTTTATATTTTTTAAGTAAATTAATATCATATACAAGGTATATGCGCTGAAAATAGCAAGTGGTATTGCAACTAAGGACTCGAAACGAATAACGAATAATCCTAAGTATGCGGTGATTAACAAATAAGCAATAAGTACTAACATCTCAATTTTTACGTCTAATTTAAATTTAATTTTACCGTTTATCCAGCATTCAGAATCGTAAATATTTAAAAACAAATAAATAATTGAAGAAAGTAAAATTCCTATCCAGAAGTAAACTTGTAAATTTGTAAATAAACTAGATCCTGCCATAAATATCGACATTGGAGTAAACAGGAGTGGTACTCCTTCTTGAAGCAAAAAGTTGCTAAATGTTGGCTTTGATAACTCTTGTATACTCGCGGTAACAAAACCTGGACTAGAAACAAAACCATTATTTACGAATACCTTATTGATTAATTGAGTATCTATCGAATAAATGATTATTATTACTAAAATAATTATTGAAGTTATAATTACAATTCTTTTAATATTTGAATCTATCAGGAAATTTCTATTTTTACTAAAGAACAAATATCCGATAAGTAATCCTATTATTGTAAAAAATATTATTGCAATACCTGATATACCTATAAGTTGTTGATTTGGCGCAGAAATTAATTCCGAATAAACGTAACTCCTAACTAATAAAAACCATAACAGAACTGAAAAAATGCAGTACTTTATATTTTCAAAAATCTTTTTATTTAAGGTCACTATGGAAAAAATAAGTATTGAAAGTATTGATATTATATAAACAACAAAAGCAAACGCTCCCCCATTCCAAACAATATTACAAAGACTTAAACTTAATCCAGAAAAAAGAGCAAAACCTAATTTTTTATGTTTGTCTTCAGATTTAAAGATGTATATAAAAAATATAAGTGCTAATATTAAAAATGCACTTACAAATGTATCTCCTCTATAAACTAGTGCACTTGTTTTTAGTATATCTGCATAATTTATTGCTACAAATATCATTACTAAAATTCCAAATATTTTATCTTTACTTAAAAATCTCGAGAGATAATATGCTCCAAGAACATCAAAGATTGCAAAAAGTAGTGGAACAAGGCGCATTACATCATAATATGAAATGCCAAAAAATCTAAGTATAAAATAAGGAAATAAAGTTATCCAGTAAAGTCCTACTGGTTCAGTAACGGGATGTGGTGGAACACCCGATATGCTGAGAATCTTCGGAACTACAAAATTATTATTTACTGCTGCGCGTATTACTGAAAAATGATAAAATCCATCAGGTTCATAAAAACCTTGATACTGTAAAAAATAACTCCTAAGAAAAACTGTAAGTAATATTATTGAGAAAATTAAGACTAAAAAATATAATCTCTCATTTTTCATAATTTTACTTGTATGTTATTTTATATATTCTTGTATCTCCGTTCATGAATACTAATGTTAGTCCTGCCTTTGTATTATTCCAAGAACATCCTTGATTGTTGTTACAGAAATAAAGAAACTTAAGCATATTGCTCATTGCAATATTTCCAGAAAAGATAAATCCTTCAGTAACGTTTAATACTTGTGTATTTGTATTTGGTATATATCTAGGGGTATCTGTGTATATTACAAGTGACATTGCATCTACTGTTTTGTTGAAGTACTTCGAATCATTAACTATAGTGTAACCAAGTGTATTCTCATTATAAAATGCAGTATATCTGAATGGTTCATATGTTGTTCCAGCTTGTAATCCACTTAATGTTTGTTGTGGAACTCCTATGTAAGACGAAGAGTCATTAATTGTTGTATTTTGGACTACCACTACTTGTTGATTACCTTGTGCTTCTTGGAAGTTAATTATCGAGGAACCATTTCTTGAGCTTTCTGTTGTCGGAACTATTAATCCAAAACTATAATTCTTTTCGATATTTGTGTTTATTCCTGATTCTGTAAATATTCCTTGACTTTCTAATAACCAATTGTATCTAACTAAAAGATAATTTGGTTTTCCATTTATTTTACTGTATAAGAAACTTGGATTATTGCTATCATTCAAAATCCAATTTGCAAAAGGATCTGCTTTTGATGCATTCTGTGAACCTACACTATCTGTAACACTTGTTCTATTTCCCCATCCCTCAATAACACTTCCATCTGGCCATAAAGTCAAAAAGACACTATTTGGAGCTGTGTTATTTTTTATCCATGCTGTTGCATTAAGGAATAATGGATTTATGTTATCAGCTTGTGTTATTGTACCTCCATAAATTATGTCGTAGAACAAAACTACCATTATGAAAATAACTATAAAGTAAGCGAATATCCCCGTAATGTTTGTTAAGCGTTTCTGACTAATTAAACTTAAAATAACTAGTCCTGAAATTATACTTACTGCTACTAATACTACAACGGCAAGTATGTTTCCATAAATTACGCTCTCTAAATACAATGCAACTGTAATTAAAATAACTATCAAAGAAAGTACAATTGTTGTATACATTGTATTAATTTGAGTTAATTTGTGCTTGTGGAAGTTCTTGTGTACAAGTGCAAAGAACCAATATATTGTATACGCGCTGAATATTGCTAAAGGAACTGATATTAATGAGTTAAATCTTATCGCAAAGATCTGCAAATACGCTGTCAAAGCGAAGTATATAATTATTAAAAGCATCTCAGGTTTTACATCAAATATAAATCTTGGATTACCGTTAAACCAATCCCTACTATCATAAATATTCATGAATAAGTAAGGTACAAGTGCTAGCAAAATCAATATCCAAATTATATTTTGTGCTCCGCTTAATAACGTTGATATACTCATCAAAATTGTCATAGGTGTTGTTATTAATGTTATTCCAAAGCTTCCATAAAGGAATGGTAATGTCGGAGGAGTTAACTCCTGTATTGTTTGTGCAAAAGTATTTCCTACGGTACTAAATCCATTATCTATAAACAGTTGTTGTATAAATCCATTTAATCCGAAGTAAATAATAAATCCTATTAACATGCCGAATAATATTAAGAAAAGAGCTCTCTTTGAAATAGTTTCAAAGAACTCAAACTTTTTATTATTTATTAAGTATCCAATTATCCATGTAATAATCAAAATTACAAAAAGATAAATAAAGTATGTTCCAGTTAAAGCTTGACCATAGAAAAATGTTGCTGCTCTATATAAATTAACTAATAAATACCATATCAAAATTAAGCCAATTAAATAAATATTGTCATTGTACATCTTTTCCTTTTTAAATACAAATCCAAATGACATAAAAACTATTAAAGCAGATATTATTATTGCAATTGCAAATGATGCTCCATTCCATACTAAATCACATATGCTCAGGCTTAAAGCGCCTAAAAGCATAAATGCTATTTTTTTATTTCTATCTTTTGATTTGAAAAGATACGTTATGAAAATTAATGCAAGTATTAAGAAAATAGTTACGAAGCCGTCTCCTCTGTATATCAATGCACTTGTTCTTGCCGCATCTCCTGCACTTAATGCAACTAAGCTCATTACTAATATTCCAAATATTTTGTCTTTACTTAAAAATCTTGAAAGGTAATAAGCTCCAAGAACATCAAAGATTGCGAAAAGTAACGGAACAAGGCGCATTACATCATAATATGAAATGCCGAAAAATCTAAGTATAAAATAAGGAAATAATGTTGCCCAGTATAGTCCTACTGGCTCTGTAACTAGCGTATGTGTTGGCCAACCTGAAATACCTAATACTTTAGGTACTACGAAATTATTATTTACTGCTGCGCGTATTACTGAAAAATGATAAAATCCATCAGGTTCATAAAAACCTTGATACTGTAACAAAGTCAATCTTAAGTATACTGTTACAATTAATATTATTGCTATTATTCCTAAGAATATTAAAGTATTTTTAGAAATTATTTCCTTACTGTGTTTTTCATTATGTATTCCAACATGAGAATTATCTGCATCGTCGTTTATAAAAACTACCTCTACAACTTAAAAGTAATATTATATAATTAACAAATAATATAAACACTACTATTTATTTTGTTTTTAATTCTTATTTCAATATTTATACAAACTCTACTATACTGAATAAAAAGTATTAAAAATAAGAAGATATAATCTTATATGGATTTAATGGCTATAAAAACTGTAATAATATTGGCAGGAGGGGAAGGCACAAGACTACGTCCAATAACTCAAAGTACTCCAAAACCGATGGTTGATTTATTCAATAAACCTTTATTGGAACACATGATAAAATTACTAGAAAAGCAAGGGGTTACAAAAGTAATATTAGCGATAGGTTACAAAGCTGGAAAAATTACCGAATACTTCGATAAAATAAAAAATGATTTTTCATTGAAAATTACTTATTCTATTGAAGATAAATCTTTAGGGACTGGCGGAGCTATTAGAAAAGCACTAATGCACTGTGATAATGAAACGGTAGTGGTATTAAACGGGGATAGTATATTTGTTACTGACTTTGAAAAAATGTATCATTTACATAAAAATAACAAAGCCGTTGTTACATTGGGACTTTATTTTGTCGAAGATATATCAAGTTCTGGCTCAGTTAAAATAGAAGGAGATTTGATAACAGAATTTGTAGAAAAACCAAATGTTAAAAAAAGTGGATTGATAAATGCAGGGGTATATATGATGGATAAAAGCATACTTCAAAAGTTACCAAACATGGAAAAGTTTTCATTTGAGAGAGATTTTCTAGAAAAGGAGTTTAAAAACCATACATTATTCGGTTTTACCTTAGACGAATTTCATACTGTTAATGATCCTAAACAATATGCTGAAATATTAAAAAAATTAAGTGATAGGAGGATTATATGAATAAAGAAGAAGTTGCAGAATATTTAAAAGTTGGTTCAGAAGCTAGACTTTCAATAAATATTGAAAAGGTAGTGGAAATAGGAACCGTCTTAGCAAAGTCTTTATTGAATGGAAAAAAGGTTTTGATTTTTGGTAATGGCGGTAGTGCAGCAGATTCACAGCATATAGCTGCTGAGTTAGTTGGCAGATTTGAAAAAGAAAGAAGACCATTATTTGCTCTAGCTTTACATGGAAATACTTCTTCATTAACTGCAATAGGCAATGATTATGGCTATAAGTATGTTTACTCTAGACAAGTAGAGGCATTTGCAAATAAAGGCGATATTGTAATAGGCTTATCAACAAGCGGTAACTCAAAAAACATAATTACAGCAATGAAAAAAGCTAAAGAGTTAGGTTGTATTGTTATAGGTATGACGGGTAATTCAAATAGTCAAATGGATGAAGTAGCCGATTATATTTTCAAAGCAAATTCAACAAGGACATCAATAATACAAGAGCAGCACATAACAGTTGGCCATATTTGGTCAAAAATAATAGAAGATTCCATATAGTTTGATTTAATGTCAGAAAGACATATTGTAACTACAAAAACTCCATTCAGGATAACATTTACTGGTGGTGGAACAGATTTACCTAGTTACTACAAGAATTATGGTACAGGAGCGACAGTTTCTGCAACAATAAATAGTTATGTTTACATAACACTTGCAAAACATTTTTTTAATAATGAGTTTAGAGTAAGTTACTCAACTACTGAAAATGCAATAACAGAATTAGATCAAATTAAACATCCTACCGTAAGAGAAGCGATGCGTTTGCTCGATATCGAAAAAGGACTTCAACTTGTGAGCATTACTGAAATACCTTCAAAAGGCACAGGAATGGGTTCAAGTAGCAGTTTTCTTGTAGGAGTTTTAAATGCACTACATGCTTGGAAAGGAGAAATAATATCTCCTAAAAAATTAGCAGAAGAAGCGGTATATATCGAAAGAGAAATATTGAAAGAATATGGTGGCAAACAAGATCAATACGCAGCTACTTATGGTGGTATTAATCTAATTGAGTTTTTTTCTAACGATGAAGTTTCAGTTAAGAAACTTCCATTATCTAATAAATCTAAAAAAGAGTTAGAATCTAGGTTATTACTTTTTTATACAGGTAAAGAAAGAAGCTCTACTGATATACACAAGAAACAAGAAATTCAAATTAATAAAAATATAACCAATTATAAACGCATGACAGAGTTGGCTTATGAAACAAGTGAAGCTTTAGCTGAGACTAATTGGGATAAATTAGGCTCATTATTAAATGAAAATTGGAACTTAAAGAAACAATTAAGTGATGGCATATCTGATACAACTATAGACTCTTATTATCAAAAAGCAATTTCGTCTGGCGCAATAGGTGGCAAGTTAATAGGTGCAGGAGGAAGTGGCTTTTTATTATTTGTTGTAGATCCTGAAAAAAGGGAATCAGTTAAAACTGCTTTAGGATTAAAAGTACATGATTTTGAAATAGAACAAAATGGCAGCAGGGTAGTTTATGTCGACTAAAAAGAAGGTAGCAATTCTTTATTCTGAGTGCATAAGCGATTCCGCTTTAGGAGGCACTAAAACTCTATTTGATTTAGCAAAACTCCTTTCTAATAAATACGATGTTAAGTTATTTTCTCTAGGTAAAACTCATAAAAAAATAACTAAAGACAATATAATTGAAGAGGTATTTTCTTCAAAAACAACAACTGATTCAAGAAATAAAAAAACAAGAATTGTTGATTATACTTATTTGGTACTTGCAAAAAAACAATCAAGCTATAATATAATGAATAATAATATTGATTTAATAAAAACTGTGATTTCATACAAACCAGATATAATAATAACCCTAGGAAGAGTACTTGTTGATTCTGTAATTGAGATAAAAGAAGCTATTCCAAATTCATTAACATTTTCAATAACTGATGATTTCAGAGTTGTAGAAAATGCAATAAAAATAAGAAAAGAACGTTTCATTAAAAACAATAATGGCATTTCATTAAAACTCAAACTTCCTTTGTTTAATCTTACTACAAAAAGATATCTTGAGTTTTCAAAAAAAATATACGAAAAAATGTTGTTTAACTTTGATGGAATAGCTTTTGTAACAAAAATAGATATGGTAATATCTGAAAAACGTTATCCTAATCATAAAAGCAAATTTTTTGTGCTTCCAACTGCTTCTTTTTCAAAAGAATTAATATTGACAAAACCTAAATATCCTATAAATGAAAAAATAAAAAACATAGTTTTCATAGGCAACTGTAAACATGAACCTAATCTAGAAGCTATGTCGTTAATAGAAATAAAGATAGCTCCATTTCTAAAAGATAAAAATTTCATAATAATAGGATCCAACTGCGAAAAGAGAACAAAAGACAATGTCACATACACTGGTTTCATATCCGATAGTGAAAAAGACGAGCTCTTAAATAAAGCTGATTTATGTATAGCTCCATTAAAGAATGGTTCAGGAATAAAAGTAAAGATACTAGAGTACTTTGCAAAGTGCAAGGTTGTTATAGGAAGTTCTATAGCTTTCGAGGGCTACAATATCAAAAACAGAGAAAACGCTATATTAGAAGATAATATAGATAATTATGCAAAGTTAATCCTTGAGTTGGAAAAGAACAAGCAGTTAAGGGAAAAGCTAGCAAGCAATTCAAACTCAGTATGCGCTTACTTTACATATGAAGAAACAGAAAAAAGATGGATTAAAGCAATAAATATATTAGAAAAAGAACATAAAAACAAAGCTGAGTTTAATGAAAAATAGTAATTTACAAATTATAAAGCAGATTTACATTAAAATTGAGGCAGTAAGGCTTCCGTCGTACGTATACGCTTTAAGTAGAAACATATTACTACGATAAACGTTATTTAATCTTTAATTTATAAAAAAAAAGTTAATTAAAACGATTTATTTAAATACTTTGCACTTTAACTAAATCTCAAAATATTGAATGTGATGTCATGAGAAGCATAAAAGCGAAACGAATAGCTGCAGTTGCAGCGAGTTTGTTAGTTGGTCTTGCATTTGCAAGCCAAGGAGTAAACTTTGGAACAGTTCCTATCATAAACAATCAAGGACAACCAGTTGTTCAGATTGTTGTAGGATCTCAAGCAAAGCCTAGCGACGGCGTAGTTGCTGCAAACATAGCTGCAGTAATAGGAAGCTTGGCACACAGCAGCCAAAACATAACTGCGTATGTAAGCGGAAGAAGTGGAATAAGTTGTGTAGTAACAACCCCTACTTGTACGCTATCAAACCAGCAAGTTTGGTTAGGAGAAAAAGGACTTGTTGTACCAACAGGATCTTACTCATTTAGTGCATTAATAGGATCAGTACTAAACCCAGGAGTATTAAGCTCTGGAAACTTAGGAAACACAAAGAGTATATTGAGTTCATCAAGTAGTTTCAACTACCCTGACTCAACAACATCTCCATACACAATAACAAGCACACCAACAGCAACATCAGTATATACTGGTATAAGCAGCGGAATAGCTCCATCAACCTCAGTCTCAGCAACAAACAACGGAGGCGGTGTAACATTCACAAGATTTACCGACAATGGTTTTGATAACATATTACAGTTAACAAACTCACAAGTACCTGGATTGCTATCAAGCGCAGGTTCTTACCAAGAATCAGAATCATTATGGTTAGCAGGATTCCCAGTATACAACCAAAACACAGGACAATTATCAGTTCTTGATACAAACGGAGCATATCAAATATCATTTGGAAAGCCTATCCAAAATGTATCAGCAACAGGAAAAGTATCAGCTCAATTCTCATTATTAGGAGAAAACTGGACTGTATACAACATGAGCAACCCAAGCGTAACTCATGTAACCTCAAGTGAGTTC
>JAJZMZ010000040.1 GCA_021848095.1 Microcaldota archaeon
CCTACAACCTCAGCGCCAAATGCCCTAACTTCATCTAGCTTTTTATTAAAGTTCTTTGCCTCTGTTGTACAGCCAGGGGTATCGTCTTTAGGATAAAAGTAAAGAACTAGAGTTTTACCTCTAAACTCTTTTAAGGTATGTTTTTTACCATCAGAACCTACAAGTTCAAACTCAGGGGCTTTTTCTCCTTCAAGAACCATAAATACACCTAGATAATATCAGCAAATACAACTATAAATAGGTTATCTAAGATAATATATATGAGTAACAATCTGGCGATATTTTGTCAATCTTAGATATTTTTAAAGGTAAAAAGTCTATCCAAAACGATAAGACTTCAGATTCACCCAAAACTGAACATAAAAAAGCCGCAACAATAACCGCAATTAACATAAGATTTGGAGGTGATGTACACAGCCTTCCTGGAATGGATGTCGATGATACGTTTATATTTCAACTTCCATTTCAAAATACAATAGGCAATGGATTACTTCCAGATAATTTAAAAGGTCCAGTAATAACTGTAGAAAAGATAACTGTTGATAAACCATTTATTCTTTTAGAGATAGACCCTAAACTCCCTACAGAAGTGCAGTATTTAACAAAAATGAAGTTTAATCTTAAGATAAAGGCTCCAGAAGGAAATTACAGCGGACCGATGTTAATAAAGCTTGAGACAAACAGCAAGGATAATGTAGATATAAGTATATCAAAAATTATATTAGCAACTAACAATAAAAAAGTTGAGCTTGAGGAGTCTATGTTTAGTATGAATATTAAAAAAGGCCAGCCATTCAAAAAGGACATACAGCTTTACAAAATATTGAGTTATAACACAAAGGTTAAAGATATTAAAATAAACGAACCTTTTGAGATAATATCAGTAAAACCTGAAGTGCCATTTGTATTGGACAGAAAAGATAGCTATGTAGCAAACATCGTTATAAAAGCTCCGAACTTCAACTACGCTGGAGAAATGGAGATAGGTTTTTACGAATAGAATTTATTTTAGTTACTTAAGGTATTAAATTATGAAAAATAATAAAACAGAAATAAAAATAAGAGAATATACTAATTCTGATAAAAAGAGAGTAGAGGAGTTATTTGTAAATTTTGAAGATTTTCTAGCTTCGATTGATAATTTGAAGCGCTTGAATAGAAGAAGAACTTTAATTAAATTACAATATGGAAAGGTATACTTAAATAATGTAAATAAATTAATTTCAGAACATAAAGGGGTTTTTTATGTTGCCGAATCAAATAATAAAATAATAGGGTTTGTGATTGGATTAATATATAAACCATCAAAGATACAAAAAATCGAGGTAAAAAGATCTTGGATAAGAGGAGACATAGCCGAACTTTATCTAGAAAATGCATATAGAAAAAAAGGAGTGGGAAAAATACTTATAAAAAAGGTAGAAGAATATTTAATTAGAAATAAATGTGAGTATATTAGTATTTCGGTGCTTGCTCCAAATAAGTCAGCTAGAATGTTTTATGAAAAATTAGGCTATTATGAGAGAACATTAGAATTGATAAAGGAGATAAAATAAACAATTTGTAAATTAATTTTGAGTTGTAGAAAATGTTTATAAATACTAATGTTATATTTATATTGATGTTATGTTATATAACGATTTCCTAAAAGGAAAAAATATCTACAGTTTAAAAACTAAGAATAAAGAGACGGTAAACTTCAGAGCTCCCAGAAAAAGCGACTTGAACAGTATTTTAAGTTATATAAATAATTTAGTAGAAGAAGAAGCAATGATATTAGCTAATAAAAAGGCAAGCAAAGAAAAGGAGATAACTTATTTGAATAAGATGATTAAAAGAAATAAAAATAAAGAAGATATTTTTCTTTGTGCAGAATGTCAAGGGAAAATAATTGGAATTGCATCTATAGGAAAAGGAAAGTATAGAGAAAAACATGTCGGAACATTAGGCATAGGGGTATCGATGAAATACAGACATTTGGGTATAGGAAGTACATTTATCAAATTACTTTTGGATATGTCAAAAAACCTTAAACTAAATTTGATTATACTAGAGGTTTTCAAAAATAATTTAAATGCAATAGAACTTTATAAAAAAATGGGCTTTAAGAAGGCTGGAGATATACCAAAAAAACTTTATTACAAAGGCAAGTACGAAAATGCCTTGATTATGTATAGAGAAGTATAAAGTTAGCTGCAAAAAATAGTTATTTAAAATTAATTAGAATCCCAAAGTTTATAAAACTCTTTTCTTAGTTTTTCTATTCCTTCCGGATCTCTAATTATACTTATGTTTTCCACATTTTTATGCATGCCATTATAAGTAAGATTTGCAGAACCTTGTACTGCTCCATTCTCTCCAATATAAAACTTTGAATGTACAAAGCCTTTTGGCTTTCTAAACTCTATTCTGCTACCTTTAGGATAAACAAGCATAAACAATATCAAGAATATACCAGTTCCCACAATAAATATTTCACTTATTCCAAATAAAAGGTAATTAAAAAGATTGGCAAGTGCAAAAAAGATTACTCCAAATAAAAGATAACGTATTCCTATGCCTTGTATGAGTATTTTCTCTGCGTTTTTCTCTGGAGATGAAGACAGTACCTTTATTTTTTTACCTCGAGAATTTGAAACAAGAAAATGTGCATAATGCTTGTCGATATAAGGAGATACTATAAGTAGCGAATCTGAGTCCTTTATTAGTTTCTCAACATAAGCGTATGAACTTATGCCAGAGTAATACTCAATTTCTTGTTTTTTATCTAAGAAGATTTTAACACCTAATTTATTAATTAACGTAAAAATAAAGCTTTATCGTATAAACATACCAAGGCCTTTTTGTTTTGCGCCTTTAGAAAGACTAGATATCCTGACACCGACCTTTCGCAATGGCTTCTCTTTGTTTATGTATCTTTTGAAAAGCTCAATAGCAATTTTTTGAAGATCATCTATATTATTTGAGGGTTTTATTGTTTTGCTCTTTAAATGATCACTAAAATCGTTATAGCGCATCTTTACTGTGATTATTTTAAATAGATATCCCTCTTTCTTTGCCTCTTCGATGACATCTTTTGAGAGCTCTTTGATTATTGGAAGAACATCTTCTTCATTAGTAGTATCCTTTTTTAGAGTCCTTTCCCTACCTATTGATTTTGTTTCATACTCAGTTATAACATCACTTTCATCTATACCGTTTGCATAGTTGTATAACTCTAATCCCATGCTATTTCCCAAATGCTCCATTAATAGCATCTTATTTGTTGAGGCTAGCTCTCCAACTGTTTTTATGTTCATGGCTTCTAAGCGTTCCTTGGTCTTTTCTCCCACC
>JAJZMZ010000025.1 GCA_021848095.1 Microcaldota archaeon
CTAGCTATCCTATTGATGTTTATGGAATAGATCCTTCTAAGCAGATGATTTCTATAGCAAAAAGGAATGTAAAGAATTTAATGAACGTTAAATTCTATTTAGGCAGTAGCAGAGAGATACCATTTAATAAAAAATTTGATATAATATTATCTTCATTATCACTTCATCATTGGAAAGAAAAAGAACAGTCAATAAATTATATTAAAAAATTTCTAAAATCAAACGGGAAGATAATAATTTATGAATATAACAAAGATGGAAAAGGAATAGGAAGAATGTTTGTAAAATCACATTCAATATCAAAGGCAGAGTTAGTAACTTTAGCAAAAGTTTGTAAAATGAAGCTAAATATAAAGCATTTAAACGATTTAATTATAAGCATACTATATAAATAAATACATAATTTATAAAATATCTAAAGTTAGTAATTTATCTTTCAAAGATATGAAAAATAACCTTGTTATAAAAGCATCTTCATATAAAGGAATATTTAAATAGGTTAATGGTTTAAAACTGAGTAATACGTGTTATATATAAGGTATTGTAATGGATGACAAAAATTTGAATTCAGTAGGATCTTCTGTTAATAATCAGAAGATGGTAGTGACCAATAATCAAGTGACAATATCAAAAGAAGAGCCACATTTAGCCCCATACCATAGAACAATGGAAGAAATAAACAAGATGCCTGTCTTAGAAAGAACAAAGACAGTATGTCCTGAGTGTAAGTTGATTGTAGACGGTACAATTTACAAAGATGCAGAAAATGTAATGATTAGGAAGTTTTGCCCTGATCACGGCTGGGCTATTGAAAAGTACTGGGAAGACTATGATATGTACATGAGAATGAAAAATTACAATTATTTCGGAAGAGGATTTGATAATCCTAATTACATAAATAAAGGAGAAAACTGTCCTTTTGATTGTGGTATATGTGAAAGACACAAATCCCACACAGGACTAGCAAATGTTGTAATAACAAACAGATGCCACTTAAGCTGCTGGTACTGTTTCTTCTACGCAAAAGAAGGAGAGCCTATTTATGAGCCTACAAGAGAAGAGCTTAATAAGATATTTGTAGAACTTAAATCACAAAAACCTATCCCAGCTAATGCACTTCAAATTACTGGTGGAGAGCCAACAATGAGAAGCGACTTAGTAGAGATAGTAAGTATGGCAAAGAAAGCCGGTTTCGATCAAATACAATTAAACACAACTGGTATAAACCTAGCTAACAATCCAGAGTATGCGATGAAGTTAAGACACGCAGGTGTAAGCACATTGTATATGAGCTTCGACGGCGTAAGCAAGAGAGCTAACCCTAAAAACCACTGGGAAGCACCAGCAACACTAGACGCAGCTAGAAAAGCAGGTATTGGAATAGTACTAGTTCCTACTGTAATAAGAACAATAAACGATGGAGAGTTATCAAACATAATTAACTTTGCATTAAACAACTCTGATGTCGTAAAAGCAGTTAACTTCCAGCCTGTTTCATTGGTAGGAAGAATGCCCACAAGACAAAGAGAAAAACAGAGAATAACAATTCCAGGAGCAATAAAGTTAATAGAACAACAAACAAATGGTGTAATAACAAAAGACGACTGGTTCTCAGTTCCTTATGTCGGCGGAATAAACAAGTTCATCGAAGCATTAACTGGAGAATACAAGTATGATCTTTCAATACACTTTGCTTGTGGAGCAGGTTCATACATCTTTACCGATAAAGACAACAAGATAATACCATTAACAAGATTCGTAGACGCAGCAGGTTTGTTAGAGCATTTACAAGAATCTGTAAATGAAATGTCTGGAAAATCAAAGATGCAAAGAAGATTAATAGCATTAAAAGCAGTATCCGGAATGAGAAGATACATAGACAAAGAAAAGCAACCAAAGTCAGTAAACTTTGCAAGAATGCTTATGTCAGTAATATTTAAGCACGACTTCTCAGCAATGGGTTCATTCCAATTGAAATCATTATTCTTAGGAATGATGCACTTCCAAGACGAGTACTCATACGACATAAAAAGAGTAGAAAAATGTGATATACACTACTCAATGCCTGACGGAAGAGTATTACCCTTCTGTACATTCAATGTATTCCCAGAAGTATACAGAGATAAGATACAAAAACAATACAGCATACCATCAAAAGAATGGGAAAACATGCACCACGACTGGTCATATAGAAGTGACAAGTACATGAGAAATGTAAAGGAAATAGAAGCAACAGAACCTTATCAAAGAACATACGCAAAGATGTTAGACTACTTCACATTGCCTGTAAACACAGCAGAAGCACAAAAGATACGTGCAGCAAAAGGAATAGTACAACCAACATCAACACAATCAACACCTTCAGTAATGACAGCAACAATGCCACAATCTTCTTCTAAAACTGTTGAGGAAGATTCATGTGGTTGCGGAAACTCAGGTTCAGGTTGTGGCTGTGGAAAAGGAGCAGAATCAGATTCATGTGGTTGCGGAAATTCAAGCTGCGGTTGCGCGTAATAATTAATATTTCTTTTATTTTTTAGTTATTTATTTTTTAAAGTTTTTTAAAATTTTAACGTTTAAAAAGGTTTCATAAATGGATCATAGAGAAATTAACGATGTAAATGCTTACGAAAAAGATCTTAAAAACGAAGATGTTTACGATGAGTACGTTACGATAGATGGTAAACAATTCAGAATACCTTATAAAATAGTAAAAGAAGTTACATTTACTGATGTAAGAAAAGAAGAGTTAGTTAGTATAGAAAACTCAGGAAGACTTCAATATCGACTAATGTTATTAGAACCTGTATTAAGGGCAAAAGTTGAGTTCACAAAAGGTAAGATAACAGTTGTATATAATCCTAAAACAGCAAAGAACAGAAAAGAAAAGATAAGTAGAGAAGAGCTTATTACATTCTTTGCAAATGAAGGTGTAAATGTTGCAAAATGTCCTCTAACAGAAAGGGACTTTGATTATTACGTTGAGATGTATACTTATCAATTTGATCCTCCTTCAATACGTGAAAGACCACCTTATGGATACACTGCAGCAGAATGGCAAAAAATGAAAGAAGAGTATCACACAAAAATGCAGTTATCTAAAGAAAAATCAAGAGCTAAGTTTGAAGAATGGCAAAATGAGTATGCAATGGAGCATCCTGATGTTTTAGGTGAACATATTAAACACACTGCTCCTGAAAAGCAAACATTAATGCAAAAAATCTTTGGAGGCAAGAAAGGTAAAAAGAAGAACGACAAAGGCTTCTGGTTCCACGGAGTATAACTTAAATAGTATTTTTATTTTTTATTTATCTAATTTTTAGGGTATAAGCTTCGATTCTCTTAAAGTTTAACTAAAAAAACATATACCTATCATTTATATCTTAGAATAGCTCCTAATCCGCTATATCCCATTGTGAACTCTTTTCCATACGAACTTTCTGAAGTTACAAAAACCACTTCGACTCCTAAGCTTTCTGCTTGTTCTATCAACTCTTCTAAAACATCTGTACCACTAACTACTTCTAAAACGCCACCACACGTGTGTTTTTCCTCTCTATGTATTCCTACTTCTACCTTTTCAAATGTTTCTCCACAAGAAGTACATTTGTATTTTATTCTATGTAACTCTACTTCATCACTTAATATCAAAATTTTAACTTGATTATTGTTAAGTGCTTTTTTAGTATTCTCATAACCGAATGTTGCAAGACCATTTCTAACTCTTTCCTGCATAAAATGCTCTATAACCTTTCTTTCCTTTGCAGCTTCTTCCTCCTTTAATAACTCTTGTGCCTTTTCAACAATTTCATGAAGTCCAAACTCATCAGTATACCCTATATCAAAGGTTCCTAAAATTTTAATTTGATAGTTCAACGTATGCCCCTTAATGAAACCCTCTTTAGCAGGTCCAGGTCCTCCTACAAGAACTCCGTTTATCTTAAACTGATTATTTACAAAAATTTCATTTATGCTCTCGCTTATTCTCTTGGCATAATCGTTTATGCTTTCTTCTATTGCTCTTTGATATCTTTGTGCTGACTGACCTCCTTTTCTTACTTTGGCATGGGCTGTAGAGTTTAACTTTCTTACAACTTGTATATGCGCTCCTTTCAAAAGCCCTATTGTTGCTTCTCTTCCATCCATCGCAAGAAGACAATATGTATTTTTATTATCTAACAATACTTCTAAAGGTTCTAATAAAAATGTAGAATCACATCGATATATGTTTACATTTATTGGAGAAGGAGGTTCTATTGAAAATAACTCAATTTCTACTTTGCTTTGGTTTTCAGAAACATTTCCACAAAAAATAGCAATTCCATTTTTGGGAGTTTCTTTAAATAATCTTAAATAACCGATTATTTTATCTATCGCACTAAGAACATTTCCTCTAGTTTGTTTTGATTTTATATTTGAAGATTCACTATACTCCTGTCTAAGTCTGTTTATTTCTTCATTTAACTGAAACTCTGCAGGAACATATACGCTTATTAACTCCGTACCGTAACCACGTATCGATCTTAGCCGTTTCATCTCTTTTAAAATATTATAATCGCTTTTCATCTAACTTCACAAATTTAATATTTAAATTTGTAATAACTAAAAATCAGTAAACTACAAAGTTTTTAATCTTATTATGATTACTGCAAACAATATTATTACTGCAATTATCGATATATACATTGGGTATTGGTTTGAAGTACTTGGATAATTATTTTGTACGTTGTAACCACTACTATTTTGATTACTAGTTACATATGGTACTGTGTTAACAGTAGTAGGGTTTGTTTTAGTTGTGTTATTACCTTGAGTTGTATTTGTTCGGTTAGTATTTGCAGATGTTGTATTTGTGCTATTAGCAATTGTTGTTTTACCATTAACTACTAATGTAAATGTAGTTGCAGATGTCGTAGGGTCGTCTCCTGTAGCAATAAATTGCAAATTATAACTTCCAGATTTAGTTGCTTTGGTTGTAGTTATTGTTGCTACTCCTGAAAAATTAGGGTCTTGTCCATTAACACTAAAAGACACTGTAATTCCTTCAGATGATAAAGCACTTTCATTAACTACTGATATGTCAGTTCCCCATATGTTTCCGGAAGCTAACTTAACTGTGTAATTAATTGTAGTACTAGCTCCTTGATTAACATTTATTGTAGTTGGATTTACTATTATTTGTGAAGTTCCAATTCCTTGTTGTGCAAAAACAGTTATCATTGATAAAAATGCAGTAACTATTAAGAAAAATGCACCACTTCTCAATTTATTTATTTTAATACTCACTTTAAAACCTATTATTTTCTAAATCCTATGTCTATCCAAAGCCAAATTATGTCAGCTATGAAGATTATAATACCTAGAACAAGCCATAATGTATCGAAGTAACTTGTATATGTCCAGTAGATATCTGCAAGGCCTATTATTATACCCATTAATATGCTTATATTTGATTTCATCATATTTTTCATAAACTCATCAATATTTTTACTGTGGAAAAGGATAAATATCTTTATACTTTTTTACTTCCTGAAATTTCTGTCTTACCATTCATATAAGGTACTAATGCAGATGGTATTTTTATTGTATTATTTTTAGTAAGATAATTTTCAACAATTCCTAAAATAATTCTTGTTGTAGCTATTCCTGTACAGTTTAATGTATGTACATAATTTCTTTTACCAGCTTCATCATACTTTATATTCAATCTTAAACTTTGCCAATCACTACAATTAGAACCTGAAACTATCTCCCTAAATTTATCTTGTCCTGGCATATATACTTCTATATCGTATTTTTTAGCTGCTACAGTTCCTATATCCCCAGTACAGATATTAATTATTCTATATGGTAACTCTAACTCCTTTACTAAATCTTCTGCATTTTTCATAATCTCTTCAAAGATTTCTTCTGAGTTTTCTGGCTTTGTTATTACATACTGTTCAACTTTGTAAAAGTGATGCACTCTAAAAATGCCTTTAGTATCTTTTCCATGTGAGCCAGCTTCACGTCTAAAACAAGGAGTAACAGCAACATATTTTTTTGGAAGTTCATTTCCTGCAAAAACTTTTTCTGCATTATATGCTGCCATTGCATGTTCTGATGTAGAGATTAAAAATAATTCATCTTCTAATTTTTCATAATCCTCTTTTCCTGCTACTTCTGTTGTATCTGCTATTTTGTACAGGGCTTCCTCAAAATCTCCAAGAGCCGTACTTCCTCTATAATACTCTTTTTTAAGCATTAAGGGTGGTGCAATTAACTCGTAACCTTTTTTTGTTAATCTATCAATTGCAAATCTTATCAGTGCTTGCTCTAAAAGTGCAAGATCACCTTTCAAGTAATAAAATCTTGCTCCAGAAACCTTTGCTGCCTGTTCTAAATCAATTAAATCTAACTTTTCAAGTATCTCACTATCTGATGACATTTCCTTTTTCTTTATGCCTTGTGTTCTTTTTAACTCAATATTTTCAGTATCATCTTTTCCATAAGGTACACTTTCATCAAGTATATTTGGCATGTTCCAAAGAAGTTCTTCTATTCTTTTATTTTCTTCAAGTGTTTTATTTTCTAACTCTTGTATTTTTTTACCTATCTCTGCTAACTCTTTAACTTTATCTTCATTTACCTTCTTACCTTGTTTTTTTAATTCAGAGATTTCTCTACTTCCAACATTTCTCTGTTTCTGTAAATCTTGAATTTTAGTATGTATCTTTCTAGAATCTTCATCTAATTTAAGTAGTTCATCTAATGGATAATCGCTTCTACGTTTTTCCATAGATTTGCGTATTTTATCGATGTTATCTCTTACATATTTAGTGGTCACCATAAATATCCTTATTATTACTCATTACTAAGTATTAATCTAAAATTTAATCTTAAATTATATATGTTTTATGTATATTCTTAATTTCAATTATTAACACAAAATCCATTTATCAAGGTTATAAATATATATTTGAAGGATAAATTACATAAATTACTTTAAAACAAAGCAGGGGTGGCAGAGCTTGGCCAAATGCGACGGGCTTAGGACCCGTTCCTTTAGCGGGTGCGAGAGTTCAAATCTCTCCCCCTGCACATTTAATTTATTATTTCTACATATTAAAAATAATTATTTATCTCTGTAGTCAAATATTTTGTTATAATCTTCATGATTTACTATATCTAGCACATCAAGTCATATTAAAAGTATTTCAACTTCTGTATTATCTCGTTGTGGTTGTTTGATTGTGTATATAATTCTCCAACCTCCTGAAATATTAACTTTCCAAAGATTTGTAACATCATATTTTAATAAATATTTTTTACCTATTTTATTTTTAGGTATATGTATTCCTGAGTCATATTCACGTTTTAGTATACTTATCTTATTTTCTATCGATCTGAAAAGTGTTTGATTAAATGAATTTTCTATACCTTTCTTGTGTTCTTCTTCTATCATTTTTTTAAGTTTCATGTATGACTCTTTAGCATCTCCGAGTAGTTTTATTGAAACACGCTTTTCTGTCAAATTCACACCTCCAAACCTTCTTCTTCTGCAAACTCGAGCTTCTTGCTAGGATTGAAAGTCCATATAAAACCTTTTTTAGTTTCAAGAACCAAACCGCGTTTTTCCATGTAATCTAACGCTAAGTTTAGAGTTGAGCGCATAACCTTTGTAGGCATCTTTGCAAGTATTTGGTTTCTGCTAACTGGTTTATTTGCTGACTTTACGGCATCTTCGATAGCGAGTATAGTTTTAAGTGTTGGATAATGTACAACCTCTTTTTGCGTTTGCATAATTAACTACTAATAAATATATAACCTAATATATATATATGTGCACATATATAAATCTTTATATATATTTTACTAGTTTCATATACTAATTCACGTTTCAGAATAAATTATATTTTCAAATAAGATATAACTCCAAAAATGGGAGTATTTATAAAAATTATCATAAAAGTAGAAAAGTTTATATATAAAAGTGCATTTTTTTCAAAACATATATATACGTGGAAAGACAAAGTTATTCAGTGGAGTTTAAATGAAAGTACATACATTATTTTTAATCTCAATATTATTGGGAGTGGTATTTAGTGGTATTAATATGGTTGGAGCAAGTTCAAGCCCAACCGTAAGTATAACTTCATACCCAAGTGGTTGGATATACGTAACTAATGGAAATTCAGGAACAGCACAACCTACATTTTCAATGACTGGTTCAGCTTCTGGTGGAACAGGAGTTTACACCTATCAATGGTTTGTAGGACAATACAACTCACCCTCTTGTAGTTCAAACGCACAAATACCTTACTCAACAAATCCTGAAACGTTTAGTTATGATACTAATGGTCAAGGAAACTTGCCTTTATATGCAGTAATGCCAAATCAACAAAGCTTTAATGTATACTATTGTTTAAGAGTTACAGACAGCATAAATCAAGCAGCATACTCACATCCTGTAGTAGCAAACTGTGCTTACGAAGGAACAAATGTTCAAAAAGTAGCATGTCAATTCTCAGGAGGCGCAGCAAATCCTGTATTATACATACAAAATCCTACAGTTTCTCCATCAGTAATTACACTAGGCAATACAATTGTATTATCTGATGGCGGAGCATCTGGAGGGACAGGAGGTTATACTTATCACTGGTTATACGAAGCTCCTGGTAGTACAACTTACAACCATATAGCAATATACACTACTTCTTTTGAGTACGCTCCGCAAGATGTAGGAACATATAACTTTGAAATAGTCGGTTTAGATAGCAATGGAGATCAAGTAGTTTCACAACCTGTATCAGTAACTGTAAATCCAGTTCCTACAACCACTACAACAACTACACAAACAACAACACCAACAACATCTCCAACAACTTCCCCTACTACAACGGGTCAAACAACAACTCCAACCACAACACCAACAACTACTCAAACAACAACTCCAACCACAACTGTTCAACAATTCATAGGAGGAGGAGGTCCACCACCTTTAGTAATAACAAACAAGACCGCACCCATACTAGCACAAGTTTCTAGCAATGCAATTTGTTATAATGTAAATAACTTTACAGAAAGTGCAGTACAATCATTCAAATTAGATCAAACAAACTTTTCTATAATTAACAAATATACATTTTCAAGATACGCAGATTTGATAATAAATAACTCTTATTATACATTAAATGCTAACGAAACATACAAACTTTCAAATTACTCTGGAAAAGGTTTCTTTATAAGAATAAATAACATAACTCCAATAAAACCTGTTAATTATACAACACCAGTTACAGTAGTTTCATTGAGTTTATGTAGTTATACAAAAACACCATCAAATCCAGTTCTAGTAAAACCAACAACACCTGTATACTTGAACTTATCTATAGTTAATTATACAATAACAGCAAAAAGCACACAAAAGAATGATACTGTAACAATAGCAATGAATGGAAAGCTAATATCACAAGGCACAGGAATGGCATTCGTAGATGCAAGCTGGTTACCTGCTGGAAAGTATCGTATACAAGGAAAGGATATAAACTCAGGAACATTCATAAATCAAACATTAAACAAGCCTTTATTCAAACCATCACTTAAGTTTACAAGGATATGTAAGAACAGTACTGATAGTTACAACTGTACAACATCTGCACAGATATTATCACACAATGATGTATTATCTGGTAAGTTGTATGTAAATGGTAAGTATGTTGGTTCAACAAACACTGTAATTAATTACAGCACAAGCACACCTGGAAGTTATGTATTTACTTTCAATACAACAGGAAATGCATATTACTCAAATTACTCAATATCGTATAATTTCCAAAATGGTAGCACACAAAGAAATTATTCGTTACCATTATTCACTGTAATATTGGTTTCTTGTGTAGTAATTCTACTACACAGAAAAAGAAGAATATCAGCAATGTCGACTATGACAAAACTAAATTGAAAATAAAATGAAATTTAAAAAATAAAAATGAATTATATTTATGAAGGTGTATATGAATGAATAAAACCGGAGAATATGTAGTGGCAGTAATTGTCTTATTGGCACTTATATTGGCAATAGCATCTATGGTGCTAAATGTCAGTATGTATGGAATAGCAGCAGCTGCAGTAGCTATAGTCGCAGTACTTTACTCGATATATCTTATACACGCAGAGGTTAAATTGTCAGAATCACAATCTACTTATGATGAAAGTATGGCAACTTCAACACCTGTGCCAGAGGAAGAGCCTATGGAAGAGGAAGCAGATTCTTCTTATGGTGTAGATGAGGAAAATACTGGATTAGAAGAGCACGCAGAATCAGAAGATTCAGATACTGAAAGTAGTTGGTTATCTTCAACTGATGAAGATGCAAAAACAGAAACAGAATCAAAGATTTCAGATAATACAAAAGAAGTACTTTCTGATTTGTCAATGACAATTTCAGATATGCAAGATAAATTAAATGAAGTACAACAAAAGATAGATGATTTGTCTTCTGGAAGTTCAGATTCAAACTACGAAGAAGTAGAAGAAGCTGATGAAGAAGCAGTTCCACAAAAGAAAGTACAACCAAAGAAATCAAAGCCACAACCAAGTAAGAAAAGCAGAAGAAACTAATGAGTAAATAATTGGTTTTTTTCTTTTATTTTTTATTTATTATTTCTGTTTTTCAACCAAGTAAGAAAAGCAGAAGAAACTAATGAGTAAATAATTGGTTTTTTTCTTTTATTTTTTATTTATTATTTCTGTTCTTTATTTTCTTTTTCTTTATTATAATTTAATGTTAAAAGATACTCTCTAGCATGGAGTGCACACTTAACACCACTCGCACTTGCAGTTATTGCTTGTCTGTAATATTTATCTGCAACATCTCCTGCGATATAAACTCCTTCAATATCTGTTTTTACCTCATCAATAGTTTCTATGTAACCTTTTTCATCTAACTTCAATTGATTACCAAAAATTTCAGTATTCGGTTTGTATCCAATGGCAACGAAAACTCCATCAATCTTCATTTCACTTACTTCGTTGCTTTGCAAGTTTTTAATTTTAACTCCATTTACTTTTCGATCTCCTAAAATTTCTTCTATTACTGAGTTCCAAATAAATTTTATTTTCTTATTTGAAAAAGCACGTTCTTGCATTATTTTACTTGCTCTTAAAGAATCTTTTCTATGCACTATTGTCACAGAGTTTGCAAACTTCGTAAGAAATATTGAATCTTCCATTGCTGTATCTCCGCCTCCTACTACTATGACATCTTTATTTTTAAAGAATGGTCCATCACATGTTCCACAACTAGAAACTCCCTTTCCTATAAACTTACTTTCTGATTCTAATCCTAACCACTTTGCATTTGCACCAGTTGCTATAACTAACGTATCTGTTTCATAAGTTTTTCCCTCAACAGTTATCTTTAGAGGTTTACCTTTCAACTCAACACTTTCTACATCTTTATCTATAAATCGCGTTCCAAACTTTTCAGCTTGTTTTTTCATAAATTTTACTATATCGGGACCGTTTACTCCATCTGGAAATCCTGGAAAGTTCTCAACAATAGTTGTCAACTCAAGTTGACCTCCACCTTTTGAACCGCAGATAACCAATGGTTCAAAGCCTTCTCTAGCTGCATATATTGCAGCTGATAATCCTGCTGGCCCTGATCCTATAACTATAATCTTTTCTACCATTTAAAAACCTGAAATACAAGTAATATTTTGTTTATAAATATATTTAAGTCTTCAGATGTTATCTTGTTTGGCGACTTAATGGGTTTACCTGTTTCTGGAGTTGAACTTTCTTTGGATGAGAGAGATAAAAACTCCTCTGTTAACTTTGTTTCACATGCACACTCTGATCACACTACAGGTGTTAATAAAACAAAACCAATATTTGCAAGTCCAATAACTCACGATTTAATTGAAGCAAGAAAGGGAATAGAAATCAAACGCTGTAATGAACTTAAAAATACAACATTACTTCCATCTGGACATATAATAGGTTCAAAGCAGCTTTATGCGGAAACGGATAACGGTTACTCGGTATTGTATAGTGGTGATTTTCAAACGGATACTCCTATTCTAGCCGAGAAGATTATAACAAAACACGCAGATATATTAATAATGGACTCAACGTATCCTAATCCTGAGGTAGTTTTTGATGATAAACAAGAGGTCACTGAAGCTATTCGTTCATATGTTAATAACAAATTAGAAAAAGGAATAATTCTTTTTGGCGCTTACTCTCTTGGCAAAGCACAAGACTTAGTTAAGATATTAAATGATATCGATATTGTACCAGTTGTAGATAAAAAAATAAGTACTATAAACTCAATCTACAGAGATCACGGAGTTAACTTAAAATATGCATCATTTTATGAAGATGAAGAGGCCTTTGAGGAGCACACAAAAGGTAATTTTGTAGGAATAGTTGAGAATAATAAATTGGGAAATCTTTCAGTTTCATTAGGTAAGGCATACTCAAAAAGAGTATTTACAGCTGTTGCTTCCGGTTTTGCTAAAATCTTTAATATGCATGTTGATGTGCAGTTTCCACTGAGCGATCACGCAGACTTTAAACAATCTGTATCTTATATAGAAATGTGTTCTCCAAAGTTAATCTATACATTTGGACCTGGCGCTAATCCATCAGTATTCGCTAAAAATCTTTCAAAGCTTGGTTATAATGCACACCGCTTCGTTAATTACAAAGAAAGTTTGTCAGAATCAGTTTTACTTAAAAATAATTATTGATTTATTGCATTTACATTTAAATCAGGCATATTCGTTTATTGCCTAACTGAGCTATCCATTTAATAAGCTTTCTATCTATTTTATTATTGAATAAAGTGAAATATATGGCAAAATCAGCAGATAAACATAACGGAAACGGAGTCCTTAGCTTTATCCTAGCTTTTCTAGGCTCATTGGTATATCTATATGTAGTATACTCATTGTTGATGGGACTTCAGTCTGGTTGGACAGCTAGTTCAGTACTCTTCGGAGGTTCTGGATCGTTCTTCCTACCACTGCTCGTAGGTTTAGGTGTAGTATCTTCAATAGGATTATTCCTAGCAAGCTTTGGCTTATTAAAGGGAGATAAGAACTCAAAGCACTGGGTAAACAAGACTTCTATAATTGGAGGTATATCTTTGATAGCATTATTTGCAGGATCAACAACAACACCAGCAATAGTTTGGTATGCTATCTTAGGATTTGTCTTATCAATGATAGGAAGCATAGCAGCAGAGATGTAATTACCTAACATAATTACTAAATAATTTCTTTTATTTTTTCTTTTTCTATTTTTTATTATAAATTTTTCTTGTTCTCACAACTGAGTTATAAATTCAAAAATTTTATATAAATAACTACTTAATTTATTCGGGTTTTATATCGACAAATAATTTAAAAATCCTTAATTTTAAAAACCATTTACTGCAATAAATAACCTGTTTACTACTACCTATATATTTACACTACTATCTTACTAGTGGTGGGAACAATGGTAATCGGAAGTTACAGGGAAGAAGGGGGAATCTTTGAAAAGAGATTCAATAGCTTGAAGAACGTGCCTATCCGTGAGCATAAGCTTGATTATGCTGGACAGTTAAAGCACGTATTGTACAAAGACGAGAAGATATTGCTAGAAGTGGCTCAAAGTAAATTAGAAGAATTATCTGCAATACTTCTCGTAGCTACAACTAAACGATTAATAATAATATATCCGTCATTTTGCGGAATGTACCTCAATACAGATATTTTAAATCCTACTACTTACGCTATAATTCCTTATAAGAATATAATAGGGGTTTCAATATCTAAGGGTAAGGTATTGTCTTCTATAAAAATTCATACAAGCGGTTCTATTGATGTAGGTTCTTTAATAAAAGATGTTGACGAAGTGCATGGAATTCCTTCTAAGAGAGCTATAGCAATGACTAATTTCTTAGGGGAGATGATTCAACTTACTGAAGAAGATCACAAATCACTTTCTTCTAGGGCTACATACGAAAATAATTACAACAATCAAAACCAACAACACAGTGATTACAAAACACCAATAAAATCAGATAGATTCAATCCAGATCTTTTAGTTCCTCAAATAGAGTTAGAAAAAGCACATGAACTCATACGAGACAATAATGTCCCGATAGTTTGGCTGGGTTTGGAATCAAATGAATACATAAGCAAGATTTTGAAGATAAATCAAAATGTAATTAAGAAAATAAACATAAACGAGATAGAGCGTTGGAGTAATGAAGACGTATTAGCAATGGAAGGCGCTGTGCTTTTGAGCTACGACGGAATAATGTCACTTCACGTTGCATCATTACTTAGGGATAAGTATGGCTTAGTTACATATATACTCAGAGGAGGTTTGCTAAATATAATGCAAAAACTTGGAAACCTAAAAACATAATTCAAATGTACTTTTCCAATTTGACATAACTGTTTATTCTTTTTTCTGATCTTTTTTTAATTTCATTTTTACTTATTTTTATTCTTGCATTTTTATCTTTAATTGCAGAAACTCCTATATCTCCGGCAATCTCTAAGGTTAATTTATTCATTGCCTTTTCATCTGTTGCACTAGATATTATTTTATTTACTTTTAATTCTTTTTGTGCTGTTTTTGTTATAGTCATTGCTGCATCATAAAGCATCGCCATGCTTACCTTTTTTGCTCTTACCTCTAACAAACCACGCATTACTCCTGGGAATGCCATTATGTTGTTTACTTGATTTGGAGCATTACTTTTTCCTGTTGCAACAATAAACGCTCCTGCATTTACCGCTTCATTATACTCGATTTCTGGATTAGGATTAGTAAGTGCAAAGATTATTGGTTTTTTATTCATTTTAGGTATCCATTCTTTTTTAAAGTAACCCTTCTGTCCTGAAACACCTATTAATACATCAGCATTGATTATTGCTTCCTCAACATCAAAATCATTATTTTCTTTATTTGTCATCTTTGCTAAATTATACTTGAACTCATTCATGTCGTCTTTTCTATCTCTTTTTATAACGCCTTTACTATCAAATACATAAATATTGTCAAAACCTGCAAAGCATAGTAATCTTGTTATTCCATATCCTGCAGAGCCAGCTCCAAAAATTATAATTTTTGCATGCTTGTTTTTCTTAGCCAACTTCAATGCATTATTTAATGCGCCTAAACAAACAATTGCAGTTCCATATTGGTCATCATGAAATACCGGTATATCTAATTCTTTTTCTAATCGCTCAAGTATTCTAAATGATTTTGGAGACTCAATATCCTCTATATTTATTCCTCCTATACTTGGCGAGATATGCTTTGCAAAGCTGATTATTTCTTCTTCATCAGTTGTCGATATACAAATGGGTATTGCATCTACGCCTCCATATTTTTTAAATAAAAGTGCTTTACCTTCCATTACAGGTAAACCTGCTTCTGGACCTATGTTACCTAAACCTAAAATTCTTGTTCCATCTGAAAGTATGATTATTGTATTGCCTTTGTTTGTATACTCATAAGCAAGTTCTTTACTTTTTTTAATCTCTTCAGAAACAAACGCTACTCCTGGTGTGTAATAAACAGAAAGATCCTTCCTTTTCAATATTTTTACTTTTCCCACAACTTGAATTTTTCCATTACTTTCTTTATGTTTTTTAAGTGCAATTTTTTTATCAATCATTTCTTCATCTTTATTTTAGTTTTACTACTAAACATTAAGACATAAAGAAGTATACCAAAAAACACTGTAATTATGAATACGCTTGCAAATGCATACTCACTGTATTTTCTAATATTTTGAAGTGCAGAATAAGCTGAGTATTTTGCATTATATGCGTAAGAAACAGATGTATCTGGGCTTGAGTTAACAGTTTGTTCTGCTCTATTCAAATACGCATAAGCTTGCGAAAGATTAGGATTGAATATTAAGTATCCACTTTGATTAACTGTATTGATATAAGAAATACTTTGATTTATTATCTTTTGCGCTTGCGTTTTGTTATAACTTTGTGTTGTTATACTTGTTGTATTAGAAAAAATAAATGAAAAAATTAAAAAAGAAAAAATAAAAGAAAGAAGTAACTTTCGTTGCATTATCTCACGAGCTTTACAGATTTACATCTATATTTAGTTCGTGCTTTAGCTCCCTGTATCTATTTCTTATTGTTACTTCTGTAACTCCTGCTACATCTGCAACTTCTTTCTGAGTTCTTCTTTCTCCTGCAAGAGCTCCTGCTATGTAAACTGCCGCTGCAGATACACCTGTAGGGCTTCTTCCACTTATCAATCCTTTTTTCATTGCTTGCTTCAAAAGACTCATTGCTTTTTCTTGTGCTTCTCCGCTAAGCTTCAAAGCTGCAACGTATCTAGGAACATATGATGAAGGATCTGTTAATGGTATCTTTAAGTTAAGCTCATGTGCTATTATTCTATAAGTTCTACCTATCTCCTTTTTAGAAACATTTGATATCTGTGATATCTCATCTAAAGTTCTAGGCATTCCTGCACTTCTACATGTTGCGTATAAAGCTGCATTCACTACAGTTTCTATAGGTCTTCCTCTTATCAAGTTATTCTTTACACACTGTCTGTACAAAAGAGCTGTTTGTTCTCTTATATTATCTGGCAAACCTAAATAACTTGCAACTCTATTCAACTCAGGAAGCGCAACAAGATAGTTTCTTTCGCTTGAGCTTGCTATACTTGCTCTCTTGTGCCACTTTCTCATTCTATACAATTGAGCTTGTCTCTTCGATGAAAGTTTTGTACCTCTTATGTCCTTGTTGTACATATCTATTTCTGTTACCAAACCCTTATTTGGTTTCATGTACTTTATTGGTGCTCCTGTTCTTGCTCTTGCATTTCTTTGGTCTGAGTCAAAAGCTCTCCATTCAGGACCTGAGTCTGTAACATTTTCTTCGATAACGAGACCACAATTATTACAAATGTACTCTCCTCTTTCATTATCAAATATTATATCCATACTTGAACATGCGGGACATTTTTTACTTTCACTACCTAATTTATTGCTCTTATATGATTGCTTATATCCTTTATCGGATTCTTCTATTTCTTCATTTTCTGATCTATATGATTTTTCAGTTCTAGCCATAAAATCACTTTAAATATTATTTTAATATTATTTTTTTATTTTTAAACCAAATATTTTTAAATCTTTCCAAAATAAGTAATAATATTATTGACCATAAGATATTTAAATCTTTCGGTGTATTGTAGTTGTGTTGAGATGAACACAACATATTTCATAAATTGCAAAAGTTTTTCTTTATTTTCTTTTAGAAATTTAATTTATTTCTTTACATTTATGCAAATACAAAAACATAGGTATTTAAATCTTGATATCTACATATAAACTGAATATAGGCGTATATGATGAATAAAAATATATGGTCAGGAAAGACTAGAATTGTTTTGTACATATCATTTTTTATAGGTATTTTAGGAAGTTTTCTTATACCTTTTACATCAGCACAATCTCAAACAACAGTAGCTGCACAAGCGGCATTATGTAGTGTAATATCTACAATATCATTTGTATTGAGTATACTTGCTTTAATGTTGTTCATATTAGGAGGTACATTATACGCATTTGCACACTTTTTACCTGCAACCGGTAACTTCAGAGGAGGAATGCAAGGTTGGGGTATGGGTATGTTAATGGGAGGAATAATTTCATTAATATTGTATATATTAGCTCCATTCATAGTACAAAAAATAGAGTCAATAAACACAACGTCTGGATTACAAGCACCTACCTGTTCTACATCAACAGGTACAGTAAGTGGCTCATCTCCAGCAACAGGAACAGGATCAATAATAGGTTAGGCGTAGTTAATTACTGATTTGTTTTTTCTTTTATTTTTTATTTTATATTTTAATTAAAATTAAGATTTGAGTATATGGCGAATATTCTTTCAGAAGCGTTTGAAACATATAAGGATAACCTTATGTTCGTAATATTCTTCTCAATACCGTTTGTAATAGCATTTTTAATACCGTTTTTTGCACCTTTACCTACGTACATAAGTAGTGGTGGAATTTTCATAAGAACCTCAAGTATAGCTACTAATCTTAACTTTGTGAGCTTAGCTGTAATTATAATAGCTACTTTGTTCTCATTGCTTTTCATAAGCTTTGCATTTGTTGCAATAAGTCTTATAGTAAAATCAAAGAAAACAAGATCTAAAATATCAAAAAGAGTAATACAAGATATAGAAAGATATGTAAGTAAGGTTTTTCTCCTTCTTATCATTTATACATTCATATTAATACTAGCTAACGTTGTTGGTTATTACTTAGGATTTATGACATTATTGACATCAGTAGTTGGGTTCTTTGCATTCATACCTATATTCTATGCGCCTAGTGCAATAGTTGTAGACAATAAAAAAGTAGGCAGAGCAGTAAAGGACAGTATTAGACTAATAATATCAAAGCCATTATACTTCATAATGTGGTTTGTTTTAATAAGCATTTTAATTACAGTAGTTGACGGTGTAATGATTGCAATAGCAGGTAATTACGTTTCAATGTATCTGACTCTTGTAATAACTTCATTGCTTATACTTCCATACTTTGTTATATTCCAGGCAGAAGCGTATATGAAAAGATTTGCACTTCTAAGGCACTAATCAAGCAGTAGTTTTAAATAACTTATAAATTAATACATATAAATTGTTTTTTGGCGGAGTAGCTCAGCCTGGTTAGAGCGCTAGACTCATATGCATAGCATAATGAGTGATGAGCATTTATTGCGATGACGAGAAATCTAGAGACCGCGGGTTCAAATCCCGCCCCCGCCAAGCCTACTTTTTAACCTATTAAATAACTTTATTAATTTACTCAAAAACAATAAACTCTAAATAATTTTTGAAACATAACTTATCTGTGATTAAATGCCAGTAAAAACAGGAGAATTTAAAGGACACCCTACGATTAGTCTTCTTAAAGACGAAACAGACATGAGACCATTTACATTTGGAATGGGTAAAGCACGTCTAATATTAGAGAACTTAGAAGCAATAAAACAGTTTGTTGAAAGTAATGATAAAGGTTCAAGTAACTCAGAAACAGAAGCAGAGTGAACAATAATATTAATTTTTAATTAACTAAAGAATTTAATATTATTTTATTTAATTTTCTTTCTTTTTGTAAATTTTTATAGGTTCCTTACTAACTTCTGGAGTTTTGCTACTCTTCTTTCAGTCTTTAAAATCAATTCAATCGTTTTTCTTGTTTTAAAATCTTGAGTTTCACTACTACTAAACTCTCTTGCAGCTTCACGTAAACCTTCCATAGCCTTTTCTAGTTTCCCAACAGCATAATAATTGCACATTTTTATCCCATTTACGATTTATTTACAATTTATATAGTAATAATAAAGATATAAATACGTTTTCTATAATCACGTTGGGAAAAACAAACACAAATTTAAAATAAATTATAAAAATCAAAATGCAAAAGTATATACATATATATCTAAAAATGCAAATTTATTCATCGTGTTATAATGGAAGTAAAAACTGAAGTAAAGAGTTTGAATTATGAAAAGAATTATGATCTAGTTAGATCATTAAAAAACTTAAAAAATAGACCAGGAATAATACTTCATCCTTCTAGAGTGCCAACAACAAATGAAAGTTTTAAAATAATGTTTGATGGATATACTCTTGGCGCAGTTGCTGTAGAAAATGATGTAAGAAAAACCTTAACAGAACCTTCAGCACAACAAGGAAAATTCACCGATAGATTAAAAGCATGGGAAAATATACATACAGTTGAAGATTTAAGTTCTATATTCTCAAATAAAAGATTAAGAGAGGTAGTTGGTTCAGAAACAGATATTAATAAAATAAAATCTTCATTAACAGTTAACAAATTAACTATGCAAGAGTTTAAGAAACTCGCAGAACACGGTTCGCAAGAAGTTCTTAGTTTATATGAGTATTTTAGAATATATGAAGATTCATCTGATTTCTTAGTAAGAAGACCTAAGATGGCAATAGACTTGCAAGATTCTAACTCTGCCACAGTAGTTTTAAATGAAATAGATGCAAGAAAGCTTTCAAGCAATGTCTATATATTAATGGAAAGGGATATTACCTCATTTACCTCAACTAGAAATATCTTATTATCAAAAGGTTCTGATA
>JAJZMZ010000032.1:0-3006 GCA_021848095.1 Microcaldota archaeon
AAGACACGACTCTATAATCTTTTAAGATATGCTTATAAAGATTCATTTTATTAATATAAGCATGGCAACCATACGTTTATCATTAATTTTCATATTATCTTCATTAATATTTGTAGGTTTGGCTAGCGCTACAACTTACTTAGCAATCCAAGGTCCGGTTACTTACACTATTTACAATAATGGTAGTGTATATCTAGGAAAGGTAGGTCCTGGAGAAAGTTTTTACGTACTAGCAAATGCTTCTACTACTAATAAAACAGGATTCCTTGTAAATCTAGGCTGGGATACATTAAAAGCAGTAAAGTTACCTAGCGGTTGGTATGCTCAACAATCTCCATCATACTCAAATCCAATGCGTATAAGAATAACAGTTTCTCCAAACGCAACAAATGGTAGATATGCACTTACCTTAAGAGCTGTTAATTTTAATAATTATTCACGTCTAGGAAACTTAACATTTACTACATATGTTAATGTCAGCACAAATGTCTTTTCAGTTAAAGTTAATCCGACTACATTATATGCAGGAGTAAATCAACCTGTAAATATTAATGTAAATATAAACAATACAGGAATTTCAGATGATCCATTTTTAATATCTGCACAAGGACTTCCATCATGGAATGTAACTGATTCTGTCATATCTTTACATGGAAAAAATACACATTTTTCATACCCTGTATTTATGGGACAGCCAGGAAAATATTATTTGAACTTAACCGTAAGTTCTTCATCAAGTAGATTTTTAAGAAGATCATACCCAATATTATTTCAAGTAAATACTTCAGTTTATAACGATTACAAAGCATTAGGAAGCGGAGTTTCAATATCTCCTGTAATATTTGAACCTGCATATGCATTCATGTCTTTAATACAGTATTTGTACTCATTAGTAATCCATTAATTTAATTAACGGTGTTTTTTTGGCAAAGGGAAAAACTGCAATTTTACTTAATTATTTAGAACTTAACTCTATTGTAGATTTAGCAAGGCTTGCATATAATTTTGATTATACATCTAAAAATATCTTCTTTGACAGTACTTCAAATAAACTTTTTATCCTGGGAGAAAAAATACAAGATTTTACTCTCATTTACTATGTAAAAATAAACGGATCAAAGAACTTTTTAAAATACACTCCACCTACTCCTGAAAAGGTTGAATCTGCAGAACTAACTGATGAAAAACTCCCTGACGATATGTCTTCCTTTTACATAAATGTAATAAAATTATCGATATCTAAATTATTGAATAATTCTTCTAAAAAAATAAAGTTAACAAATGTTCAAATTGATAATTTTTCTGACATAATTAAATTATTATTATCAAAATCACATGACGATAGTAAAATATCAAGAATTTACTCATTTAATGATAAGAAAAATGCATATTTATTTGGATTTGATTTAGTAGATTTTCATACTGAAAATAAAGTATTATTTTTCTCAAAATCTGACCTAAATAAAAATAAAAACTCTAACTTCTTTGCATATGATTATAAAGAAAACTCAGTACTGCCTGTTGATACCTTAGGCGGACATCAATACTTATACACAAAATTGATAAATTTAAAGGAAAAGCCAGAGTTTCTTCAACAATAAAAGCTTTTAAATATTTTTATGATAAAATACATATGCTTATTTTGCCCGAATAGCTCAGTGGTAGAGCGATTGGCTGTTAACCAATAGGTCGAAGGTTCGATCCCTTCTTCGGGCGATGCGCTTCAAGTTCTGCTCCCGCAGGGGCTTTGCTAATTTATTGACTCCTGCTAATTTATTCGGGTTCTTGCTAATAAATTCCTGCTTGTGCTAATTTATTCACTTAAAAACGATAATTATTTAGCAAAGCCATTGCGGGGCAAAGACTTAAATATATAGTATGTTATATATTAACTATAGGTGTTATATAATGTCCGAAGAAATAACTACAATACAACTACACAAATCAGTGGTTAAGGCTCTGAAGCAGATAAAGAAATATCCTCGGGAAACTTATAGTGAGATAATCTTAGGTCTTATAGAAAGCGCTAAGGAGATGAAAGAGTTCGATAAGTTTGTTCAAGAAGCCCAAAAAAACAAAATGAAAGAGTTGTGGGGAAAAGGAGATTACTCTGCGTGGGAACATGCCTAAAGCTGGAGATATAGTAATAACAAGGGTGCAGTTTACAGATGGTGAGGCTTCGAAGATCAGACCTGCACTAGTGTTGTTTGAGGAGCTAGGAAACATTATAATAGCCGGGATAACTACAAATCTTCAGATGAAAGGAATACGTATATCTACAAAAGAAGGAGCGGCACAAGACAGTGTGATAAAGTTGAATTATATATTTACAATTACAGATGGTGCAATAATAAAAACTGTCTTTCAATTGAGTCCTGAGAAGAGACATCTTGTTTTTCAGGAATTTACTAAGAAACTTGCATTGTTGAAAAATTAGCTGCACATCCAGTAGCTGATTGAAAGTACTTATTTTTCCTTCTTTTCTTTAGGGTTTGGCTGTCCGTTACCATTCATTATAAAGTTGCGCAAACTAGTTTTTATGTAAAATCCCCACGCATCTGTACATGCTTCGTAACACTCAATTTTTGGAATTAAACCTACATGTGTAAAATGAAGTTCTGTTTTATTTCCTTTCTTATTTATGTCAAATACAATACTTGTGCCATTCCACTCTTCTTTGTTTTTTATGAAGCTAAGATAACTATCAATTACCTTCCAAACTATCTTTTTTCCAGGAACAAGCTCAGTTATCTTTTGTTTTGATCGATGCATATCTTTGTAACGATACTCCCATACTGAGTCTAGTTTGTCTGTTTTTCCAGTTATTTCCCCTGACCACCATCCACGAACATTATTGATAGCCTTAAAAACTTCTTCCGGACTTTTATCAACTAAAATTTTTATTGAGTAATCTTGTTCGGTAATTAAATCACCATGACTATTATTATTTGTTTATTAACTGCAATTCTTATGCTTTTCTAACTAATCTTTTAACCAATTAAAAGC
>JAJZMZ010000032.1:3016-19976 GCA_021848095.1 Microcaldota archaeon
CTTTGTCGATACATTTTCCATGTGCTATTATTAACTTATTGAAGTTCCATTTTAGTATTTTATCTATTGATTTACGCGTAATTTCTTTGTTTGTAAATGTAAGTCTAATATCCTTAGGTACTCCTCCATTTGGTTCTAACATATCTTCAAACTTCAAAAATGCATTCCGTATTTTTTTATTTTTTTCAATAGGATATCTCTGTATTAAATCATCAAGAATTAATGTTTTTGATTTTTTATGTAAAAATGCAACTTCTTTTATGAATGGATTTCCTTCTATAATAATTTGTTCTATATCTTTTGACCATATATCTGGGGTGTTATTACTTAATACTCCTTCAAATGGTAAATCAGCCTTTCCAACTAAAACTGATTTTGTAATAAAATTTCCATTTATCTGTGGAGGTCCCCATAACTTAAGCTCTGGAAATTTTTTGTTCCATGACTCTAATCTCCATAAATGTCTAGGTGTTCCTACAACTAAATAACTTAATTTTCCCAAAGATTTAATTTTTTTAAGAGTCTGAGTTTTTATAGGAATAGGAGAACTTATCCACAACTTATCATTGGATAATCTAATTATTGTCATTCTTGTAGGAAACATAAATCCCATGTCTTTTACTTTAGGTCCATCTACAATCCAAATGTTTTTTCCAAAGTTTTAAATTAACGGCATAAATAATTTCACACTTTATTATAATTTACATAACATTATTTTTTATATTACTATCTGGATTCAAGCAATAAATATTTTATATTTTAGATTTAATTAAAATTAGATTTACATGATTTTTAACAATATACCTCTTTGGCTTAGTATAATCGCATATATTTACATAGGCATTGCGATACTTTCATCATTAATAATAATCTTTGATATTTTCGTAAGAAAAAATAGACAAATGATGCCAATAATGGATTATGTCTGGCCAATAACTTCTCTTTATTTAAGTGTTTTTGGATTGTGGGCTTACTGGAAAATGGGCAAACCAGATGCAATGAACATGAAAGGAATGAAGATGTCTATGGCAGAGCATATGGCTAAAATGGGTGGCCATATGCAGCATAAAAAGAAGCCGTTCTGGCAAAGCATCTTTGTTTCTGCAACTCACTGTGGAGCCGGATGTGAGATTGGAGATTTTATCGGTGAGTGGGCCGTATTTCTTTCACTCACTAGTTTTACTGTAGCGGGATCTTTACTATTTACTGAGTATGCAGTTGATTTCATAGTAGCTTATGCTTTGGGGATAGCCTTTCAATACATTCCAATAACTCAAGCTAATCCTAATCGCAGCAAATTAATTAATCTAAAAAGCGCAATAAAAGCAGACAGCTTATCACTTATTGCATTTGAAGTTGGTTTATTTAGCTGGATGGCGATCTTCAATTTATTTCTATTTGCTCCAGGGGCTATAAATCCTACATTCGTAGTTTACTGGTTTATGATGCAGATAGGTATGCTTTTAGGCCACTTTACTAGCTATCCAGCTAACTGGTTCCTAGTAAAAGCAGGCATCAAAGAAGGAATGTAATTTTTTTATTTTTAAAATGTTTTTATATTTTTACATTTTAATACGTACATGGAAAAAATTACTAATAAAACAATTTTACTATGGGTATTTTCAGCAATACTTCTAGTATCATTTGCATTATTATTGTATGTATCTCAAGGCATATCTAAAATCGATACACCTACAGTTGCAGTAGAAGTTGTGTTAATAGGAATAATAATGGCATTTGTAAGTTTTGTACTTGGAAAATTAGATAAGAAAAAACAATAACTTCAAGACATCTCTTTTTGGAAGTATGCTGTGTCAAAGTATATGGCTATAGAATCTAACTTATTGTTTTTTATACTCCACATTTCAGCTACATCTGCATTAAATTTATTTCCTTTCGGTGAAATTAACTCATAATTTACTAATACAAATGCAGAGTCTTCATCAATTATCATCTTCTTGATTGCAAGGTTTCTAACTCCTTTAAAAAAATTATTATTAATATAATCAATCTTTCCTTTTGTTTCCTTATTCACTGTTCCTGTTAATAAAAAATCATCCGATAATAAAAAAGAAAAATCTTCTTTATTGTTTAATTTTTCATAATACTTATTCAATAACTCCTTAATTTTATTTGACTCTGGCATATTTTTTACCTTTATCATTTTTACTATTTCCACAAGCAAAAAGTGCTATTAATCCTGCAGCTATTAACAATACTCCTAACGTTGCAATAATGTTTGATACAAGTACAATATGTCCCATTCCGATTCCAAATAAGAAACCTCCTCCTATTATTAGTCCTAAACCTAAATTTTTCATGACGCTCAAACATAATTGAGAAGTAAGGTATATATAATTATTTTACTTATTTTTCACTGTGAGATTATGAAAAAATCAAACATTGCATATTCCGTAATCGGAATTATAATCGTAATCGCAGTTGTTGCTATATACTATATGTCTATGACAGGCAGTGTAGTTATGAACAACACTACAATTAGTGGTTTTACAGGTGGAAATACAGTATCGCTTCAACTGACTGACCCTCCTTCAGTACCTGCAGGAACTCAGTATCTTATGGTGAATTACAACTCCCTTGAAGTACACGTAAGTGGTACATCTAACTCGGGTTGGGTTCAATCAAATAGTAGCGGAAGTATAAACCTATTATCTTTACTTAATGTTTCTCAAACAATAGGTACTGTTGTTATACCAAATAATTCTGTAATAAATCAAGTAAGATTTAATATTGCTTCGGCTAGTATAGAAATAAATGGAACGACATACAACTTAACTGTACCTAGCGATCAAGTAACTGCACATATAAGTTCAAATGCAGGTTTAAACAACTCACCAGGTGTTTTGTTATCATTATCTCCAACAGTTATCTCAATCTTATCAGTTAACTCAAGCGTTTTTGTGATGGTTCCTTCTGTAAGAGCAGTAATAATACAAAACGGTACAAGTAACACAACTGTAAAGGTTGGTTCAAGAAGAGTATTGAACAGTAATGACACAATGTCATTAGATAAAATTAAATCAAACATAACTGTTTCTAGCACTTCATTATCTATTTCAGGTAATGTTGTTATGTTACAAATGTCAGTAACAAACAATGGAAATCAAAGTATTTCATTGAAAAATATTGGTTTGTATGGTGCATTTAATTCGTATGTGAACAAGACAGCGGTCGATAATCATACGCAAAGCATAGAAACAGAGTTGAAAGATAGATTACAATCCGTTTCAGTTTGTTCAAATGTAACTACAAAAACATCTACAAACACTACTGCAACAACAAACACAACTATGAACACAACAACAAATATTATTGCAAACACAAATGCAAGATCTGATATGAACGGAAGTATGGGTCTTGGAAATAAAGTTATTTCAAATCAAGATAGTAGCGTTGGAATAGGTGTTAATGTTAGTACTACCGGAGCGGACACTTCAATAAGTGGTAATGTATCCGGAAATGACAAATCTAAATCAAGCGACAACTCTAATATATCAGGAGATTTCAAAGAGTATCACTTTAACTCAACTGAGGTTTCTGATATTAGTGAAAGAATACACTCTCAAGTAGGATTAAACTTAAACGCAAGTATTTGTTCAAATACTGGTTTAACTCAATTTGAAAACCAATATACAAATAAGTACTTGGAATTAGAATCAAACTTTGGAGCAAGACAATCTTCATTTAGACAGGTTCACTTCTTAGTATCAAGCAATGGAACATTATCATTGCCATATCTTATTGAAGACTTCAATAACACTGGATACACATTACAAGAAGGTCAAACACGTAAATTTGTCTTTGAAGGACAAATAGTAACATCTGATCATGGCTTAGTAATAACTCCTGTAGTTAACAACAGTTATTCAGTAAGAATATCTGGAGAAGAAGTGTCTAAATCAGTAACAAATGTAACTGCAACTTCAGGCTAAAAACCTGATACGAAGTATTTGTTATTTTTTTCTTTTATTTAATTCCTTTTTCTATTCTTTTTAATTATATTTATTAGTCGCTAAATCAGAAGGTACTGGTACTGGTAAACCTTTATAACAACCTAATAAATATGGGTATGAGTTTGTTGCAACGTATACATAACTTCCTACTTCTGGATCATAATGTCCATTACACGAATCTAAAGAGTTTTGTGAAATTGGAACTCCATTTGCTTCGTCTGGTCCATATATTGGATATCCATAAAAAGCAAAACCAATTAACGAAGAGTGCTGTCCTGGAGTCGAGTTAACTATACATGAGGAAAATTCGTGATAATGATATATTCCTGCTTGTTGAGGATGTCCATTACACATATCAAAACTAATTCCTTCATATTGTACTGCATTTCTACCATTTGCATTAAGAGTCAGAAAAATACAACCTCCTTTAATGCAATTCCTATTTGACCTCACACCGGTACTGAGATATTTTTGTACTATTGGTTGGATGTAGTGGTATTAAAAATGTAAAATTCTGCGCCTGTATTTTATTTGGATCATATTAGTCTGGAAAGTTTCCAGCTACCGGTGGGATATCAGTTTTTACTACCAAATAATTTCCTTCAATATATGTTGTTACATTTTCGTGCCAATCTTCAAGTACTTGGTTAGGACTAAGAGATAAATTAATACTATTATTACTTTAAGTTACGGTTGTTGTAGTTGCACTAGTTGTGATACTGTACTTGTTATATTATTACTTGAAGAATTTTTTATAATAGCCGTTGTATAATACTTGATTGATTCTGAGAATTTATTCTATTGTGAGTACTATTTACAAATCCAACTGTGCTAATTAAAAAATATACAATTATTAAAATAACAACTCCTGAAAGTATTCCAAGTATTTTTTTATTCATTAAATCATTTATACTTAAAGAATACATATCTTTAATAATCTACTTTCATTTAATAAAATAAAACATAAGTGGTTTTATGGTTAAAAAACAAAAAGGTTTATCAAAAGAAGAAATTTCAGCAATGAAAGATTACTTAAATGAAATAAATAATAATATTAAACAAGGAGAAAAAGTAGTTTTAGAAAAAATAGGAAAAATGCCAGAACCTGATAAAACAATGGCTAAAAAAGTACATTATATAATAACAAAAGCAGCTCCTGAATTGGTTCCACGATTGTGGTATGGTATGCCAGCATATTCAAAAAACGAAAAACTGATCTGTTTTTTTCAGAACTCTCATAAGTTTAAAACAAGATACTCGACCTTAGGTTTTAGTGACAAAGCTAAACTTGATGATGGTTCTATGTGGCCTACTGTTTACGCATTAACAAAATTAAATCCAACCGAAGAAAAGAAAATTATTTCATTAGTTAAAAAAGCTATAAAGTAAATATATTGTGACTTCATGACTGAAAATGTAATTGTTGATGTTTCTGTGCTAATAAATGCTAGTCCTTCAAAAGTTTGGGAAACCTTGATAAATCCAAATTATATTAAACAATATATGTTTGGCACAAATACTATAACTACTTGGAAAAAAGGAGCTAGTATAATTTGGAAAGGTATCTGGGAAGGTAAAACATATGAAGATAAAGGTGTTGTACTGGATATTATTCCAGAAAAATTGTTAAAATATACTTACTGGAGCAGCATTTCAGGTCTTGAAGATAAACCTGAAAATTACAAAACTATAACCTGTACTCTTATAAAAGAAGAAAATAATACTATTCTTAAAATATCACAAGACAATAATACTGAAGCTTCAAAAAAACATTCAGAAGAAAATTGGAAAACAGTTGGCAATAAAATAAAAGAGATAGCAGAATCTCTTTGAAGTTTTAAGGTAATTTAATGAAAAAAATGTATGTTTATATTGGAATAATCGTAGTTGTGGTATTAGCCATTGCGCTATACTTCTTATTTGGATCAGTTCAAACTGTGAAAAATGGAGATATTGTTAGTGTTTATTACAGTGGAAGTTTTACTAACGGTACCATATTCAATTCAAATGTAGGTTCTGCACCATTTAACTTTACAGAAGGCGCAAATCAAACCATATTGGGTTTCAATAATGCAGTGTTAGGTATGTCATTAAATCAAACAAAAACAGTAACAATTCCAGCAAATGAAGCATACGGTCCTGTAGATCCTAATCTTATAGTAAGTATACCAACAAATGATTTTTCAAATACAACAATAAAAGTAGGTTCTGTAGTAACAGACTCTGCAAATGGTCACCAACTTCAAGGAGTAGTCCTAAAAACAAATGCAACAAATGCTATAGTAAACTTTAATCCACCATTAGCCGGTCAAACTTTAGTATTTCAGATAAAAGTAGTAGGTATAAAAAGTAATAAATAAAAAAAAATAAAATTAAATAGCGGTTATTACTTTCCGCCTATTTTGAACATCTTAGTTCCACATGAAGAACATGAACCTGTCATTGCTTTTTTTCCATTCTTCATAGTAACTTCCTTTGCTCCTTTCATTTCACTTTTTGCTTTACATTTAACACAATATGCTTCCATATTATCTCCAAATATTATTTCAACTGCACATTATAAAAATACGTATACTTCATTATTGTTTTAGTCATTTTTTAAAGAAGCTTTAAAAATCTTCTTTAATTTAGTTAGTATTAAATCCTTTTCGTATTTTTTACATTCTTTTAGAAAAACGAAGATCATTAATGTATCCTTGTTCATCGTGATGAATAGTTCCAGTTACAAAAGCTCCATTTAACGTTTGTCTTAACCATAGACTATCATCACTCCACATTCTATTAAAAGGTATTTTATCTAATTTAAACCATTCTGGTTTTATCTCTTCGGTTTCTTGAGGTGTTCCTGACCATTCATCAATATTATATATATGCAATCCAAAAATGTCAGTTTTATCGTAAATTCTTATATTCCCTACTTTTTTTAATCTTCTTATATTTACCTTAATTTCTTCAAGTGTTTCTCGTATCATACATTGGTCAAATGTTTCTCCTTTTTCAAGTTTTCCTCCAACTCCTGAATATTTTCCAACACCATAACCACGTTTTTTATAACCTAAAAGGACTTCATCTCCTCTTAATAAAAATCCAACAGTCATTTCTTTAACAATATTTTCAGTTTTAGATAATGTCTTAATTTGCAATATAATCTCCAAATAAAATTACTAATTTAAATTAAAAAAACAGAAAAATACAAAATTTAATCAATATTTAGCTCTGTCTCTTCAGCAACAAAATTTATTTTATGATGTGTTCCATCACACATTGGTTTTTTATTTGAATGGCCACACCTACAAAGTGCCATCTTAACTTGTCCATCTACTATTATTAAGTTAGGTCCATTCTTTGCAGACTTTATTATTTTTCCCATACACTACACCTAATATATTATGTCAAAATACATCTATAATACTTTCAGTATAAATGGTATTACAAAAATAGCAATAAGTAAATCAAATAAAACTATTGCCGTTATCAAAACATAAAGTCTGTCCTTTTTCTGTCCAAAAAAGTAAACAGAGTATAAAACTCTTATAACAGGTGTTGCTATTAGAACAATCAATCCCAAAACTATATAAGAAAGACCATTTAATGAAAATACTCCATCAATTACTTCTGTTGCACTTATATTTGCCGTACTTAACTGTGATTTATGTGAAGTTATTTGGGTAAGTGTATAATTAGAACCTCCATTATTTACAAATAATAATGCCATTCCGAATAAAATTAAAAGTATACTTGTTACTGCACCTATTCTTAAAATCCAACCTATACTTTTATTCGCATTCACTAAAATACACCCAATCCTCTCAGAATCATCTGAATTCCTAAAATAAGTATCACAACTACGAACAGCTTTCTTATGAACTCATTTCCTTCTTTGTTCAAGAACTTTGAACCCAAATAGCTACCAGTTAATACTCCTATTGCTGCTGCTCCTGCTATAAAAGGTTGCATATATCCTAACTCCCAATAAATTGCAGTTCCAGTTGCGGCTGTAACGCCTATCATAAAATCACTAGTGGCTGCACTTACTTTTGGAGGCAAACGCATCATGTGGTCTAAACTCAATACCTTTAATGCACCAGAACCTACTCCTAACAACCCTGAAATTACTCCTGCAAAAACCATTATGGCTTCTGAATACCACCATCGTATTCCGTAATACTTTATTCTTTTCTTAAGTTTCTCATCGTAGTAACTTCCACTCAATTGAAATGTTTTTGTTGTATTGTCTGGTTTGAGTTTTTTGAATTTATTTTTAATTTTTAATATTTCTCTCATTGATGGATAAATAGAGAATATCAATATAACTCCAAATAAGATAAAAATTATTGTTAGCGCGTTCGCTTCATATATTACTGCTGCAATCAATACTCCTATTATCGCACCTAATGTTGTTCCTACCTCTAACGACATACCTATCTTTATGTTAGTTATTTTATCCTTAACATAAGCACTAGCAGCACCGCTTGATGTAGCTATAGATGCAATAAGACTTGCTCCTGCTGCGTAATAAATAGGAACACCAAAACCTAAAACTAATAACGGAGTCAATATTACTGCCCCTCCTAGTCCTGTCAAAGAGCCAATTAATCCTGCTATTAACCCTCCTAGAACAATTAGTATAAATGATATTATTGGAAGCATCTGTAAACCTAATCTGATATTACTAGCAACATACACTTAATAAACATACTACATATTTTTACTTTCTTTAAGTATTTCCCCAAAACTCCTGCAAAAATACTCAGTAGTTTTCTGTATCTCAATTACTCCTCTTTTTGTAAGACTATAAACAATAATCTTACCGTCTTTTTTACCTTTTATTAATTCGTTATCACTTAGTTCTTTTAATGCAGGATAAATAGTACTTGGTTTAGGTTTTTCTCCTCTACGTTTTTCTATCTCTTCTGCAAGTTGATCTCCATACATGGGCTTCTTTGAAAGTAACCAAAGAATTTGAAATGAAAGCAAACCTTTCATATTGCAGCCTTTTTTATTATTCATTAATTATCACTTAATTTTTACTACTTTTAAAATCTTTAATTATTATAAACTCTTATATCTTATTATATATAAGATATCCTATATATTTATATATTTGTTTATAGGTTATCCTATACTGGTGAATAAATGGAACAACAAGGTTGTGGCTGTGGCTGGTATGGTATGAGAAATTTTCTAACAAAAGATGAGAAGATAGAGATTTTAAGTGAATACAAAACCAAGCTATCTAAAGAAATAAAAGGAATAGATGAAAGAATAAAAGAACTACAGAAAAATAACTAAATATCTTTTTTATTTTTTTCTTTTTTATTTTATTGTTTTTCTAATTATTGAGCTTTTGTACTTCTCAGGAATATGACCATATCTAATTCTAATTATTTTTATATTTATTTTATTTTGTTTTAACCAACTTCTTAAGTCTTCTAAATTGACTTTTTGATCATAACCAAAAACAACAACATCTGGCATAAATTTTTTAATTATTTTGTACTTGTCTCTTGCGTTTTTTATTTCATTTCCAAGAACTGCAAAATCTACTACTTTAAGAGATTTTATAATTTTTAATCTATCCTTTTCATTAATTACAGGTTCTCTGTTTTTAAACCTTATAATACTGGAATCTCGTGCAATAACTACTCCTAATCTACTTCCATGTTTTTTAGCTGATTCTAAGTACTTAATATGTCCTACATGTAGTATATCAAAAGTACCAAATGCAAGTACAACCTTGTTTTTCATATAATACAAAGACTTAACCTAATGGTTATATAAATATTTACTGTTCAATATATACTGCCTAATAAGGGCTTGTTTTCCCGTGAGGACTGCACTCTGCAGGAGGGATTTATATGGCATTAAAGATAGATGAATTCAAAAAGTTTATTGAAGAGAATAAAGGTAAAAGAAAGTTTAAACAAACAGTAGAGTTAGCAGTTAATTTTAAAGGTATAGACTTTACAAAACAAAATAATAGATTAAATTTAGACATACTTTTACCTAACGGAAATGGGAGAACAGTTAAGTTAGCTGTTTTCGCTTCAGATAAAGCAATAATTGAAGAAGCTTCAAAGCACAAAATACAAGTTATAAATTCTACTGAAATAGAAGGAATGGGAAGTGATCAAGCAAAGATGAATGCTCTTTTAGAACTTGACTTATACGCACAACCTAGCTTAATGCCTTCAATAGCAAAATCATTAGGTCAATTTTTAGGTCCTAGAAATAAGATGCCTAGACCGTTATTACCAGGGATTACACTTACATCAATTAGCAACGAATCAACAAAAAGAGTAAGCATAAGAAGCAAAGGAAAGTATCTACCTACTGTACATTCTATAGTGGGAACTGAAGATATGGATCCTGTAAAGCTTTACGAAAATGTTAATGAAATATTAGAGAGTATAAAGAAAAAAGTAGGTAGCAACAATGTGAGATCAGCATATGTTAAACTCACAATGTCAAAACCTATTAAAATAATGTGAGCTTATGGTTATGTTAAAATCTCAAAAAGTAGCTTTTGTAAAATCTTTAAAAGAGGAAATTAAAAAATACAAGGTAGTAGGAATAATGCCTATAGAAAAAATACCTGATAGATTATTACAAAAAATAAGAAATGAAGTAAAGACACAAGATACAAAGTTTGTAATAGCAAGAAAGAGTCTTCTTTTGAAAGTAATAGATCAAGAACACTTAAAAGAACTAGAGCCATTCTTAACAGGAAATGTAGGAATTTTAATGTCAAATAAATCCTCATTTGAGTTATTTGAGATGGTTAGTTCAAACAAAATAAAATTACTAGCAAAGCCAAATCAGATAGCAGATCAAGATTTATCAATAGAAGCAGGAGAAACCTCACTACAACCTGGTCAAGCAGTAACTGACTTAAAGACAGCAGGAATTGATGTTAAAATAGAAAAAGGAAAGGTAACAATAAGCAAAAGTAAGGTACTTGTAAAGAAAGGAGATAAAATATCAGTTCCTATCTCAAAAGCACTTAAGATGCTTGACATAATGCCATTTGAGGCAAAAGGAAGCGTCTCAGCAATAAAGGAAGGAAAACTTTTGTACACTCCAGAAGTTCTTATGATTAACACAACATACGTATCACAAGAGATGGGCAGAATATTCAGCTCAGCTTATGTTCTTAGCTTAGAGCTAGGTGTGGTATCACAATACAACATCGATGAGTTCATAAGAAGAGCTTTCGTAGCAGCTATCTCTGTAGGTACTGAAGCAAAGATACCAGAAGGTGAAGTAATACCTAAATTATTAGGCCTAGCTTCATCAGCAGCTCAGAACTTAGACGGAATGGTAACAAAATAATCATAAATTTATACTAAAGGTGAAAATATGGAATACATATATGCAGCTCTTCTGCTCGATTCAGCAGGAAAAGAGATAACAGAGTCAAGTCTTGAAGGCATAGTTAAAGCAGCAGGAATAACTCCTAACGAGGCTATGGCAAAAGCAGTTGTAAACTCATTGAAAGGAGTAAACATAAAAGATGTTATTAAGAACGCTCAATCAATGCAAGTAGCAGCTCCAGCAGCATCAGCCGCACCAGCAGGAAAGGCTGAAGCTAAGAAGGAAGAAAAAGAAGAAAAGCAAAGCGAAGAACAAGCAGCTGGCGGATTGGCAAGCCTATTCGGCTGAGCCGATGCATTGCATGATTATTAACGCTTTATACTAGTTAGCTATGCTTACATTCGTGCAAAAACGAAGTAACCTAGCCCTATATAAAGCTTAATCTTCTTAACATTTTAAGTATTGGTGTAATAATGGAAGTATACGTAGAAAAACAAAAATGTACTGGTTGTGCTCACTGTTTTGATGTCTGCCCAGTGGCAGTATTCTCAATGAAGAATAGAAGCGATCCTGATGTTAACTCAGACGTAGCTCCAGAAAACGACAAATGGAAAGGAACTCATGATCAAGCAGTAATTGATAAATGGCAAAACGTTCAAGACGGACATAAACACTTTGCTGAAAACTTCGAAGGAGGAAGCGGAGGAATCTCAGTAGGAGTAAATGGTCCATCATGTATACTTTGTCAAGCATGTTTAGTTGAGTGTGAAGGTGAATGTATAGTCATAAAAGATGACTCAAACAACGTCTTCAAATCAATATACAAATAACTGATTTCTTGGAAAAGATACGTTGTGCTCATATTCTTGTTGAAAAACAATCTCTTGCTTTAGAGATACTTGAAAAAATCAAAAAAGGAGATTCATTTGCAAAGCTTGCAGAGCAGTATTCTCTTGATGGTTCAAGAAAACGTCGCGGAGATTTAGGTTTTTTCACAAGAGGGGCAATGGTTAAACCATTTGAAGAAGCAGCATTTAAATTAAAAGTAGATGAAGTTTCTGATTTGGTAAAAACACAGTTCGGTTACCACATAATAAAACGTTTAGAGTAAGAACAACTAATTAATTATTTTTAATTTTTAAATACTTATTTTTTTAGCAATGAATGCAAATACAAAATTGCAATTATAGTTTTTGCATCTTTTATTTTACCCTCTTTTAACATTTTCACTGCTTTTTGAAAACTAACTACTTCTAATTTTATATCTTCATCTTCATCAAAATCTGTTTTTCCAGGAGTTAATCCTGTCGCAACAAAAAAATGCATAACCTCATTAAATATTCCTGGACTTGAATAAAACTCATATACTTTCTTTATTGACTTAGCTGTGTATCCTGTTTCTTCCTTTAACTCACGTCTCGCTGCTACGATAGGAGTTTCTTTGTCTTCCATATTTCCTGCAGGTATTTCGTAAAGTACTTTATCTGCAGGTAATCTATACTGTTTTTCAAGTATTATTTTTTTATTATTTAAAATAGGCAAAATTACTACAACTGCTCTCTTTTTAATTAGGTACAACTTACTAGTTTTATTATTTATTTTAATATTTTTTTCAAATACACTAAACATAAGATTTTCATAAATCTTAGCTATTTTCATATCTATCAAAATCTTTTTTTAAGCATAAGATATGCCATTCCGAAACCATAGAATAATTTAGATTTTGTAAGTTTTGAAGGTCCATGTTCTCTTTTAAAATACTTTATATCTACTTCGCTTATTGAGTACTTTCTCTTTGCAAGTTCTCCTGCAAAAAATCCCGTACCTGTTCTATATGGTTTTAAGTGTTTAATATCATCAAAAGCTTCTCTATCCATTACAAAAAGTCCTGTTAATACATCACTAACTTTTCTACCATACAGCAAACTAAATATCAAACTTAATGAACTATTTCCAAATCTCAAGTAAGCACTCATAGCTCCTTCTTGAACATTATTTAATCTATTTCCTAATACAAAATCAGCCTTTCCAGAACTAACTATATGAACTGCTTCTTTAAGGCCCTTTGTTTCATGAGTTCCATCTGCGTCTATGCTTGCAAGTATAGAACCCTTCGCAGATCTAAATCCTGTCATTAAAGCATTTTCTATTCCTCTATCTTTTTGTCTTATTACTTTTACATTTTTTGCTTGTAATTTTTTAACATACTTATCAGAACTTTTATCAACTATTATTATCTCGATATTTTTACCCAGTAACTCTCTTGCTTGGTCTATTATTTTAAAAACAGACTCTTCTTCAATTGTAGGTATAATCAAACTAATGCTTTTTTTCGCCATAAAAATCATTCTTAATAATAATTCATATACATTATTACTATATATACATTTATTATTTATTGTCAATCCTCAATTTTATTCTAAGGCTTTTATTATCTCACTAACTCCTGCATTGGTTTTTATGCTATCTCTATCGAACTGTGTTTTCGAGCCTTCAAATCCCTTGTCTTTAAGTGCATTAAGTATTTTATCAGGAGATACCGATTTGTGTTTTAATGATTTTGTTATATCTGGTATGGAATAAAAAAATGGTATGTCTAATTCATTCGATAACTTACTTAAAAAGTTAACTGCTTCGGAGTTAACAAACGTATTATCTTCAGATATCATTTTATTTATTATTTTTTTATCCTGTATTTTTCCGAGATAAAACTCTCCAAAACCTTCATTTTCTTTTTTACAGTAACTACATTTTCTTTCTAAATCGGGTACAAAACCTTTTTTGTAATCAAACTCTTTGCAGTTTTTACAGAATGATGCAAATCCAAGTTCTTTAAGTGAGTCAAGAGCTTTTTTTGCTCCATACTTAACTCTAACAAAAACTCTCATATAATGCATATCTGAAATAGACAAAATAGGTTCTACTCCCATATTAAAAGTTGCAGCTACCTTTGCTATATTCATAAGTAGTATTCTAATTCCAGATTCTTTACATAACTTATTGTGCATGGGCTTAGCTCCATAAATCTTAATACAAGCATTAGCATGTGCTCCACACAAAACAGCTGTATCTGTGGCTGTAATCATAAGTACTGTATTGTCTTTAACAAGCTTCATTATATCATTAAGATATGGCTGTGGTGTACCAAAAGGATCTAAATCTATAAAATCAAATTTCTTGTTATTAGGTCTTGAAGAAAACTCTTGTAAACTTACATTCTCAAAACTACCTTTCAGAGTATTTAACTTAATATTTGAAAAAAGCATCTTTGAAGCTTCTTCATTTATGTCTATTGCAGTTATATCCTGTATATCAGATTCCTTTACATATCTTATTGCTCTTACTCCAGTTGCAGCTGTACAATCCAACAATGATGAATCTTTTTCATTAAGCGTTTTTACAAAAAGAACAGAAATATCTCTCAAGGTTTTCATTTTAGGGTTATAAAAAACAGTGTTTGATAAAAGTAACTGTGCTTTTCCTTCAGTTACTTCTTTATTATTTTTTTCCATGTATCTTCAGTATTGCATCAAGAAGACCATGTGCATAATTAATACTTGCAAAAGCAGTGTAATAATCTTCTTTAGATAAAAATGAAGAGGTGTCCTTGTAATACATAGTTGATAACTCAACAACTTCTTGTTCATCACTATTAAGAGAAAGGTTTTCAACAAGTTTTATGTGCTCTTCGAATATTTTAATATCCTTCTCTATTCTCTCTTTTATATCCGTGACATCACAAAGTATTAATCTTCCATATACGGTGCAAGATAATAGTTTACCTCTGCATCTCCTATGTTGTATCTGAGCTTTAGTGGCTCATTTGATTTTAATGAAACTGTTACTACATTTCCTATTGGACATGATTTAACCATATTTTCAAGAAGTTCTAAGTTGAATGTAGCATCTGCATTCTTTTTCGATTCTACTTTCTTTATCATTCCTCCTTCGGTTTCGTGAAGTTCTTCTAACTCTCCACTTTCTCCTCTTGCTGTAACTGCAAATTGATCCTTTGAGGCTTTGAATGAAATATATGATGAGATAAGATTTGCGTCCTTTATTATATCCTTAAGTGGTTCTCCATTCATCTCTACGTGAGCATCGAACTCAACACTAGGTTCTTTTTCAACATTTTTCTTAACATCTACTAACTGAAGTTTGTATCTTCTTCTGCTTCCTTGTCCTATGAACTCTAAAGATAATTTATTTTCAGAATCCTTCATAACTAAAGCTTCTCCTTCTCTTGTTCTAGAAAGTATTTTGTTTAAATTATCTATGTTTAAACCTAAACTTACATTTTTATCTATGTTGAATTTAGAAAACGCTTTATTTGGCATAAAAAATGATATCATACTTATGCTAGAAGGATCCATTGCCTTTAAACTTATTCCATCATTGTTTATTATGAAAAGTCCTTCATCCACTAAACTTACTATAGCTGATACACACTCTTTCCAATACTTTGCATTATCTATTTTTATTTCCAACATAAGCTCACTTTAGTACTCCACTTTTAATACTTTTAATATTATTGATACGGATAATAATATATAATATTCCATATCGTAGTAGTTATATAATGTAATTTATATTTATTTGAATAATTATTCTTATTATGGAGTGTTTGGTCTTTAATGATTTAGATCCGGTATCAAAAAACTCATTTACATATTTTTTAAGTATAAAAAAAGAGCATTCCTTTCAAGATTATGGAATAAAGCATCATAATATCAAAGAAGCGTATAAAAATGATTCATTAGTTGCATTAAAAATTAACTCTGAGTTAACTACTGCAAATTATCTCGATGAATTTGGTTTTGAATGTATATATTTCATAAGTAAACACCTTAGTAGCTCAGGTGTATTTACATTTACAACACATTCCTTAGGAAATCCATCAAAAGAAAAAATTGAAATTAATCCCTTTGAGTTATCTAAAGCTGCTCCACAAAGTATGTACTCTTTCATCAAAGAATTTTATAATAACAATAAAAAACTTCCGATAACATATGAAGCTACTCATCATGGTCCTTTATTAAAAACTCCATCTTTATTTTTAGAGTTTGGGGGAAGTGCTGAGTCCTTAGAAAGCACAGAAAATGCAAAGATACTAATCGATACAGTATTAAAATCTATAAAAATGAAACACGTTCCATCAAAGATATCGTTAGGTATGGGTAGTGGTCATTATCCGTCTAAGTTTACCTCACTGGCAATTAAAAAAGATTATGCATTTTCACATATTTTACCTTATTATGTACTTAACGAATTAAATCTTGAAGAACTAACTAAATTATTTGACACAGCTTACCTTGCATCAAAGGATAAGTTTACCAATATAATTATAGAAAAGAAAAGACTTAATAAGCAAATAATTGATAATGTTTTATATTTGATAGAACAAAAAGGATTACATTATGAACTTTTATAAAGCATTTTTTATTGTATCATTGTTAATTCTTAGTACAAGTTTAGTAAGTACAGTTTATGCAGGTTATTGGTTTCAATTCGGGATAAGGGGAGGTCAACGTTCAACTTTCAATAACGGAGCAAGTGTAAATATACAAACAATAACCAATCAAAAAATTATCTCTGGCTCTTCGGGTTACTGGGTTGGTGAAAACCTAGCTAATGGAGCATTTATACAAATGGGCTATTTAATAGAAAATCAA
>JAJZMZ010000027.1 GCA_021848095.1 Microcaldota archaeon
ATAAAACAACTTATCTGCGATTTTTATCTACGAAATATATACTTCAATTAAAAGTTCTACTTCTTAAAAAAATAAATCATCATTTTTCATATTTTTTAAAAGGTAATTTAAATGGAAACCCAACCCGATAAAGTATTCCTAATGTGTATGGACGCAAGAATGAATGTAATAGCAGATTCTTTGAATGATGGCAGAAGCATTTTTATAAGAAATGCAGGTGGTAATCCTTATGGTGCAACTTCTACACTTGAAGAGGTTATCTCTAAATATCCAATAAAAGAAATTACCTTCATGCCACATACTGATTGTGGTGCTTGTAAATTTACCTATTCTTTACTTACAAAAGGCGAAAGTTCAACACGAGAAATAGAGTATAATCTAATATCTACAATAAGATCAAATATCCGTGATTCAAAATCTTTAACTTCATCAAAAGATGTAATAAATTTATTACAAAGGTTAGGTACTGAGTTCTTAAGAGTAAAATATCCTGAATTAAAGATACATACTACTTTAGCAGATACATCTACAGTTGTAACTGGAGAAAAACATATGCTACTTTTACAACCTTCTACTGAAAAGTACTCTACATTATGCGATAGATTTGGCTTACCTTTAAACTCAACATATGTTTCACAATGCAGTAAACTTACAAATTCTACTTGTGATTTACAATTAGCAGGATCTGCATTAGGCATTAGAAACTTTACAATAATGTCAAATGCAAAAAGTACTTTACAAGAAGAGCATGATTCTAGAACTGTAAAAGAAGCTCTTGTTCATGTGCCATCAGTGAGTATAATCACTGCAAATACTGGATCAAAATTAAGTCCTAAAAAAGTATTTTAATAATGTTTTTCTGGGGGTAGAGTTGTGCATAACGCACAACTCTGAGAAAAGATTTTGGGATTTGGGTGGGATAAAAATAAGTTCTCGATTTATCCCCCAGAAAACTATACAATTTATAAACAGGTATTTATATAGCTTTCTATTAGCTTTGTTTATTTTAATATTATTTTTTAATATTTCTTCTGTTTGTTTTAGGTGTAAGTCCTTGTCCTAGTAAAATTCTTGCATGATCATTTGCCGTAATATCTAATTTACCTTCTAATAATTTAATTGAGCAAAACTCTATTTTAACATAAGAACCAGGGTGCATTTCATTTGCATAGCTACTTGATGATTTCCATAATGTTACTCTTCCTTCAACTGCACCATCACTTATGGTACATTCAGATATGCCATTTTGTTTACCATCTAAATCCTTAAAGTATCTAATTGGACCAACTGAAAGTATCCTGCCTAATATATCTATATTTCTTTCATTTCCATTTAAACTTGAAAAATCAGTCTTAACATCAACTTCACTTGGCATAACCCTTGAAATATACGTTCCTGTTGTATTGATTAACTCTATTGATTCATTAAGCGTTCTTACCTTGAGATTGCTTATTAATACTCTGTCTCCTCTCTGAACAAGAAGTGTGTCTACTAACTCGCAACTTTTATCCCATAAAACTACAGTTAAAGTACTTCCTTCTTCTCCCAATACTAAATCTCTTCTTAACCTTACAGTTCCATTACTTTCTATTCTGTTTTTATTAAAAATTCTATATACTACATCCTCAACGCTAACTAACTCATTATCTTTTGGAGCCATTGTAGTGAGCTGTTTAACATTGCTTTTACTATAATTTTTATTAGACTCTATCTTTGTTGCTATATTTTTTCCAATCATGCCACTATGCGCATCTATTATTTTGTTTATTGTATTATTATTTTCAAAGCGTTGGTCTTTTTCCGTTTCTTCACCCTATTGTTTATATACTTTTTGAAAAAGAACAATTATATAACAATTAGGTATTTAATGTTCCCATTACTGCTTTTTATAATCGCAATCCCATTCCTTTCTATATTATTACTTATAGTTTTGCCAGAAACATTATCAAAAAGAATTCAACAAATATCCTCGATAATTGTATTAATTTTATCATTACTCCTTGTTTTTAGTTTTTCAAGTAATATTCAAACGCTTATTCAACCAATAACATTTAGTTACTTGGGTTTTTCAGGAGGTTTTCAAGTCACACAAACTACCTTAATATTAGAGCTGATGTCCGCAATAGTCTTTACTGCATCATCAATAGGTATAGGTTACTTCATTAAAGACAATATACGACTTTACAGTATTTTATTCGCATTAATACAAGGTTCATCTATAGCATTATTCTTGTCATCTAATTTACTGTTGCTTTATGTTTTCTGGGAAATAGCAGAGTTCTCAATGTTTTTCATAATATATTTATATGGTTCAACAAACAGAAAGTATGCGTCAATTAAGTTTATTATTTATTCATTAATCTCAAGCTTATTTCTTCTTATAGCAATACTCCTCATATACGCAAATGTATCTCCAAATACATTTCAAATCTCACAGATAATAGCTTCAGCAAGCACTATACCCGTATCTATACAGGAACTAGCACTGTTGTTCCTTGTAGTTTCTTTCATGATAAAAATACCCGTATTCCCATTTCATAACTGGTTGCCTGATGCACATACAGAAGCACCAACAACCGGAAGTATGATTCTAGCTGGAATTTTGCTTAAGTTCGGCGGTTATGGTTTGATACTGACTAGCTTGATGCTCCCAATTTTTAGTAAATACACTATATACTTAGCTAGCATCTTCATTATCTCATCTATTTACTCGGTTTTAGTTGCGATTAGGCAGAAGAACTTAAAGCGAATCATAGCTTACAGCAGTATAACCGATATGGCCATAGTATCGCTAGGAATAGCCTCTAACTCAAGTATAGGAATTAACGGTGCTTTATACGGAATGCTTGGTCATGCAATATCAATATGTATGTTATTCTTACTAGCTGGTACCTTAAAGGAGATTTATGGTTCATTGGATCTATCGGTATTAAAGGGAATAATGAAGGATTACGCATCATTAGCTTATCTGTTCATAGCGGGTGTCTTTGCAACTGTTGGAATACCGCTTACAATAGGCTTTATAGCCGATATATTGATATTCGGAGCAGCATTTACAGCATTTGGCCTATTCGGTTTAATTCCTTTAATTAGCATAATCCTTTTAGGAAGTGTGATGTTTTGGGTAATAGAACGTGTATTCCTAAATGGCAGAGCAACTCCTAATGGTTATGTTAT
>JAJZMZ010000021.1 GCA_021848095.1 Microcaldota archaeon
TTCACTTTTTAGTATTTTATGAAGCGCCCCGGTAACTCAGTGGCAGAGTGACTGCTTCGTAAGCAGTAAGCCGAGGGTTCAAATCCCTCTCGGGGCTTATTAATATATGAGTAATAACCCCTTACGCAAAGATTTAAATACCTTTACTTTTTATATAATAATGGTGTCAAAAATGCTTAATGAAACAGCCTTAGCGAAGAAAAGATGGCGAGGAGAGAATCTTCCTGTTGTTATTACAAAGGAACAACAGGTAATTTTGAATGGATATTATAGTTTCCTCAAGGCTAATGGTAGAGGAGAAAGGACAATGAACAGACATAAGTATTGCCAAAAGAGGTGGCTTATGTATGCTGGAAGTGATTTTAACTATGAAAAAGCCACAAAACAGGATATTGAAAAAATAGTTAGTAATATAAGAACTGATAAAGAGTTAGCTCCTGCAACAAAGAGCAAGATACTTATAAGCATAAAATTGCTTTATAAATGGCTTTTTGGTGATGGTGAAGAATATCCAAAGCAAGTCAGATGGATTAAAACAAGTTCCAGCAAAGAAAAGAAGATTACGTCAGCAGAAATTTTAACAGAAGAAGAAGTCATTAAGATGCTGAAAAGCACTAAACCTGCTAATCTTAGAGATAGAGTAATAATAGCTCTCCTCTGGGATACTGGAATGAGGATAGGAGAATTGCAGAATCTAAAAATTGGAAATATTGATTTAAATTCTGAACCTGCTCATATAACAATTCCTATTGAAGGAAAGACAGGCATACGCCAAGTGCCTATCTTTATGTCTGTTCCTTATTTAATTAATTATTTGCAGGACATGGGTGATAAGAGTAAAGATACCTATTTGCTCAATTATTATGAAGGAAGATGGACGGAAATGAAGATGGAAGGAACACTTAATGGTGGCACAATTAGCAAAATGTTAAAGATGACAGCCAAACGTGCTGGCATTGAAAAGAGAATATATCCTCACTTATTTAGACACAGCAGGGCTTCATATTATGCCAATAGAATGACTGAGCAACAGTTGAAAGCCTTTATGGGATGGAAACCAACAAGTAGTATGGCAGGAACATATGTGCATTTATCAGGCAGGGATATTGATACTGCTGTCGCCAGAGCCAATGGCAAAGAAGTAAAAGAGAGAGATATTCCTGTCTTTGTTGATAAGACATGTCAAAGATGCCATACAATAAACAGTATAACCTCAATATATTGTAATAAATGTGCTTTGCCACTTGATATTAGCCAGATAGATAAGGCAAAAATAGATTCAAGGAAAGAGTTAGCTCGTGAATTAGTATTGGAAATAGCCAAAACTCCTATTGCCTTGAAATATCTTTTAGATAATGTGGAACTCTCCAAAGAGGAAAAAAAGAAACTTATAGAGTCTTTATGATTCTCAAGCCAACCTTATGTTTATTTTTAAAAGATAAGTTTTATTTCAACTAAAAGATAAGTCTAACTAAAAAATAAGTTTCAAACCTCTAAAAAACTTATCTTTTATAAAATAGAAGATAAGTCAGAATCTTCTATTAGAGATAAAATTTTTTAAGGGTATAAATATACGCTTTTCTATTTATACATACGTAGAATAGCTTAAAAAGAGCCTATTTTTTAAAACTACACTTCTTATTTTAAACTACATTTCTTAAAGTCTGAAAATATACAAATGAGTTGTTAAAATAATTAATATTGCACCAATTTTTTATATAAGTATTATAAGATAAGGCAAATTCTTTGTTTAACTAAACGAACTTTTAACCATACTTTTATACGTTTAGGGTATAAAACTACATCTAAAACAGTGATAAAAGCGGTAAAATTTTATCAAAATTTAAATAAATTTAATATTATGCGATATATAATAAATTTGATGGCTTATTTGAATTGTTCCATTAAAACATTAAAAGATAATATTTTCCAAATATTTTATTTTCTTTTATAGTAATAGTTGTGAAACAAATGAAAATAAATGTAGCAGAAGCAAACATCATATTTTCTGAAGGAGGTAAAAAATTAAATAAGAATATCAAAAAAAGCATTATTGATATACCTAAGTAATTTTGTTTATTAATGCTATTATTTATATTATTTTTTTTAAAATCCATTTTATCAGCTATTTACTAAAAATATAAACCAGCCTATTATTATGATGAGTATAGCAATTGCATAATATTTTATTTCAGGAGCAGTCTTTAAACTAAATCCGTTAATTTTGATTATGAATGAAAAAATAGATAGTGATATTAAAAATATTATAAAAAATAACCATAATGGTATGGTATGTTTAAAAGCATTAAAATTTGAACTATAAAATACTTCAAAATAATAAAATATTGTATTATTGTATGGAGTTTGTATTGCTGTCATTAAAGGAGAAGTGATATTAATTTTTGTTGTATTATATAAATGCAAATTAAAAGTTGATATTCCACTATTTATACCTCCACCATTCGGATTTATATTTGATGTTGTTGTATTGATTTCAGCTATACTTGAAGCAGAATCTGATATATTTGCACAGTAATATGTTTGAACAACAGGATTTACTGTGATTATATCATTGGATGTAAGCAAATTTTTATCAGTAGCTACCAATATTTTATCTGAATTGCACAGCGGACTGCCTCCTGAATACCATTTTACTGTATAAGGAGATTTTCCTCCTTGCCAGTTTGCTATTAATTTTACATTTCCACAACTTAAACATGAAACTGGTGTAATTGAATTATTGTTTGTTAATTGTAAAGCATTATAAACAGTAAAAGTTAAACTATTAGTATTTGTATTAGGGTAAGAAGCTGAATCTGTAATAACTATATTTGCAGTAAATATTCCTGTTTGCCAAGTATTATTTTGTATAAAAGAAATACTATTAACAGATGAATTTATATCAGAATATAATTTATTATATACTAAGTTTCCAATGGCATTATAAACTAAAAAGTTATATGTATATGGAGAAGTTCCTGTATTTTCTGTATTTGCTATTAATGTTTGTGTTTCTTCACTATCAATTATATTATTTGTAGCAGTCCATGTATTTGTTAGTGCAGGATTCACTATGACTTTACTATTAATTGAGTTAGTTGTTTCTGGGGTTGTTGCGTTGTCTTTTACGAATATACAGTAGTATGTTGTTGAAATTGGTGACAAACTATTAAATGTTGCACTTCCACTTGTTAAAGATGACAATGTTTGAATTAAAGTTGAACCTGTATTACAAGTTGAAGTTGTTGAAGAGTATAATTTAGCAGTATAATCTGGTGTTCCTCCTGACCAAATTGAATTAAGTGTAGTTGATTGTCCTGAATCCAATATTGAATTTGTAGCAGTAATTGAAGGAATTGATAAAGTAGGATTTACAGTTATTAAATCAGTTCCAGATGTTGCAGATGCTGGTGTTATTTCACTATCAATAACTTTATAACAATAATATGTATTTGCTGTTGGATTTGCAGAATAAGTAGATGATGTAGCTCCGCTTATTGCTGTATCTGATGAGCAGGTTAATAAACTTCCACTATACCATTGGTAGCTATAAGGTGTAGTTCCTCCACTTGGATTTGCGGTTAGAGTTATGCTCTGTCCGTTATCTATTATAGAATTAACAGGAGTTATTGCATTAGCTATTAAAGGATATATGACTGAACTAAAGGTAGTTGTAGGATAAACACTGTTGGGAGGAGTAGTTCTTGTGCGAATATATTGGGCATAAATACTATTCGTTGGACTACTATATGCTTCAATTCCAGTATATACTGCATTTTGTGCAATAAATCCATTTGAATCTGATATTGGAGTTTCATACTTATAAGACCCAAATACAGCAGAGTTTGACGCCCATAAACTAAATATCTGGTTATTTGTATTACTTCCTGATTTGGTAAGATTTACAGAAATGCTGGAAGATGCATTAGTAGTTAATACATAATATCCAGCAGGAAGTTGTGAACCTATACGATATGAACTTATAAACGGATTTGCGTCTGATACAGTATTAGCTTCAAATAAAGCATAAGTTGCTCCTCCTGCTTCATATGAATAACCAAACCAATCTAATATAGTATTTTGAGGATTAATCGTTGTAGATTGATAAGATAGACCTTCGTTGTAATCAAGAGTAGATTGAGTTAATGTTATTCCATTATTAACAACTACACTTCCGCCTGAACCAAATATTGCCCATCCAGTTGGTAATGTATTTCCTGCGAAATTTGTATAATAGCTAAACACATTATTTCCATTATCAAATTGCCCATAACTTGAACTTAACTGTGGTGCTTCTCCTGCTCCTGCTCCGTTTGTTAGTAATGTATTAGTTGTAGATATTACATTACCTGCCCATCCAAGATATAGAGTATTTGTGGTTGCTGTGCCTGTATCTGCTGGGAGAAAAGTATTTGTTGGAATTTTCACCCAATAAAGAACATTAGCTGAATTAACTAAAGCATTAGCAGAATTATCAGATGAACATGATGCATTTGCTGTTTGTTCATTTAATATATTTCCTTCCATCCAAGAATTAAGCACAGTTCCATTTGCTAAAAAGAACTCTGCATTATTGAGATTACAAGTTTCATATTGCTGATAAGCTATTGCATTAAATCCAATAATATTTCCTGCTGTTGTTGTTCCTATTGCAAGTGGTGTATTAGCTGATACTGCTGTTGATTGATAATTTGTAAAGGTTATTGGTAAATACTCTAATATGTTTGTTGGTAAAGTTAATGGGTCAATATATTGTTTTGAGTAATTAGCATTTCCACCATTACCTGCTGTTATCTCTACACTATCCTGAACAGGTATATTAAATGTTTGAGTTGCATTTAAGCTATTTGTGGTGATTGTGGTTAATGGTGTTAGCATTGAATTTGTGGTTATGTCCTTTACTGAATAATTAAATGGGGATGTCTGAGAACCAAAGAGTTTTGCTTTAAACTTTATTATTAAAGGATATGTAGTTCCTCCATTTATACCATAATGCCCATTTATTATAGGAACATGAATAATATCAGGTGTAGTTGCATTAGCACAAAATGGTGTTGAAGCTAAATTAATATTGATACAAGCTATATCTGGATATGGTTGAATTGTCTGATTAATAAAGTTTATATTCGCTCCATTTATAGAATTACTATAAGTAGCAAAATGATTAATTGTGCCAGCAGATTTGCTACCATTATATATTGTATTAATTGTAATATTTTTTACTAATGCTATTATAATAGGAGAATTTGTAGGAACTCCTGCTTGTTCTAACTCATTTGCCTGTTGAGTATTCCAATTTGACATATTAAAATAAGAATAAAAAGAAAGACAGGATGATGAATTATTGGTATTAATTATTTGATTATAAACACATTTACCAGAAAGGTTAGGAGTATATGTTGTGCCATGATAAATTATTTGAGAACCTGAAACTATGCCTTCATCATTACCATAATATTGATAATTTGTAATTAGAGAATTTAATGTTAATGAAGTATTCCAGCTTGTTATAGAAAAATTATGTGGCTGATAACTATCATTATTAAATAAAAGAGTAATAAAAGTTCCAGGAGGCAGTCCTATTATATTTAAAGTTTTCGTGGCATTTATGTTATTAATAAATAATAATACCATTATTAAACTCAATAGTTTAATTTTATTCATTATTATTCACCAAAATCATTATTCACCAAAATCATTATTCACCAGATTCATCATTCTCTTCATCTGATTCATCGTCGGAATTGTCATTATTTTTAGAATAATTTTCAAGTTGTTTTTCTTTATTTTTTCCTAATTCAATTCTTTTTGACGCTTTTTCTAATAAATTAGAAATTTTAGAAGCATATTCATTCCTACATTCAATTTTATTAGAAAATGGATGTTTCCATATTGCATCTACTGGTATTCCTGAATTTTTTGCTAATTTAAATAATTCATTTACATACTTTGGGTCGCACTCAAACACTTTCGTATAATTTTTTTCGGTCATATTTATCACATTTAATATCTAAAGTTCATTTTTAATCTGTGAAATTTGTAAAGAGCCATACTATGTTTATAAAATCACCCTATGCATAGGGATTCAATAGTGTTGGATGAAAATGGTAGAGGTAATGAAAGAAGGATATTCACTATTTTATTTTACCATAATATGGCTCAATTTACTATCATATAATTTTTTTGCTTATTACTTACACTATCATTATAGCTATTATCAATAACATCAGATAATAAATTTCTGATATAGTAATAACTATATTTGAAATTATTTTATTTGCAATTACACTAATATTTGCTGTATTCATTTCAAAACCTCACTTAACCTTTTATTTCCAAAAGGATGCAGAAATACTAACGTGCTACATTCAATGCAGTTATTCATTTTACATCTTTTACCTAAGATGAATAAACTATCAGAAACAATACATCCACACTTTAATTTTATTTTTACCATATTATCTACCTATTAAAATACCACGTCTTTGAACACCAAACAATGTGTCTATAACTCCTTGTTTAAAACAAACATATACTACAAAAAACACAACAGCAACAAAAATAAACGGAACATATGATGAGTTGAATAATACTGAAACAGTCACAGCATTATAAGTCACATGCAGAAAGATACTTGGTATTGTAGAACCAAAAAGTTCATCAATGAGTTCAGCAATAATTCCGAAAACAAATGCTCCTGTTAATGCCGCATCAACATTGAATACATTACCATATGCATATACGTGAAACATAGCAAAAATAAATGCACTTGAAAAAGCAACCATTAATGTAAAGTGTAATTGGTCATCAAATATGAACTTTGATATTTTTTTGAAAAAGAAAAATAGCATAGATATAGCAAATAACACAATACTAAGTAATATTTGTCCTTGAACTAATAATATTATTCCGAATGTTAAAAACACTAAACTAACAGCCACCCCACTTTTGAATATACGCATAAGTGTAGGAGATAATGTTCCTCTAAATGCAAGTTCTTCAAATATAGGAGCAAGTAATACTGCAACAAAGGATATTAAAATAATATTATTGCCATATGCATCTGAAATACTTAAAGGTATTAATGAATAAGTGGTTGGAATACTTCTATAAAAAAATAGAAATATTATAAAAAAACCACAAGAAATTATCAATATTTGAATTTCAAATAATGATATTTTACCAAAGATTCTATAATCAAATACACCATTTTTCTTAAATACTCTTGCTAATACTATTACAGAAACAATAAAGGCATATAATGCAAGATAAACAACAGCATATCCTGGAATGTTATTTACAAATACTATTTCATAAACAAAAAATAATGCTATCATAGAGGAAAACATTAATAATAAATCATCACGTTTAATTTCCATTCACTTCACCTTTAATTTTTTAAATAAAATTTCAGTAGGCAAAACCACTAATGGCAATATAGCTACAATTTCAATGAAAGCAACACTAACCGAGGTATTAATAGAGAAATTCAAATAATTAAACATTAAAAACAAAGTAATGTATGAAGTGATTATATCCCTTATAAATCTTGGAATACTCATTGAATATTTATGGTTTGCATAATCACACAAAGCAAGTAAAGAAACAAACAATATTGTTGAATATATTATATTTGCGTTAATAAATGGAAAAATAAAGTATGAAATAGTAAATACTACTCCTAAATAAATGCCTACACTAACCAAATGTAAATAGGTATAAAAGAATAATTTTTTAGTTTTCAATATTTCACCTTATTAAAAGAAGCTGATTTATTTTCCATGATATTCATCCAAACTATTTATGTGAAAATTTCCAACCTGTGCTAACATATAAGCAGTAAAACCTTTTTTCGTTTTAGTTTTTGTTAGTCTGATGTCTTCATCAATGAGGTCAAAGTGATAGTGCTTGAGATAATTGCTATAAAATCCCTTCTCAACTCCATTTTCTATGAAGATATAGAGGTCAGATATACTACCAAATATTTCTACATCTTTAACAATTCTTATAATTCTTATTTTTTTATTTTCTATTTCCGAAAGCCTTACTATTTGCACGATATCAACTATGAGTATAAAAATCTCACAAGCTGTCAATCTTACAAAAGTAATTTCCTAAAACTATATTACAAAAATCATTGAGCTAAATTCATAATAGTGTTATTATACACCTGCCTCAGCCCTTTCTTTATAGTATTCCGTATCTTCCTTTTCTTTATCTGTATTAATTGTAGCAGGCTCTTCATTCATCATTTCATTTACTTCATCGTATATTTTTCTAAAAGGACGTGGTTTTTTATCTCCAATATTAGTAGTTTTAATAGGAAACAATGACCATTTAGTGGGTTTTAATTCAAGATAAAAAAGTGTCTTCTTAGGATATTGTTGAATAGGGTCAAGTAAATTAGTGTTATAAAGATGTCCTCTTTTTATTATTATTTTTGTTTTATCTTCATTATACACACTAAAAGCAATGCAATAAACTAATGCCTTGCTTTTATCAAATGAACGAACATATGCTTTTCCAGCTATTTGAATCCATGTTTTGTTTAATTCTTCTGGTTTTATCCTTCTACTATAATCAAATACCTTGTTGTTTTTAGAATCAGTATATACAAGTCCTGAAATTTCTTCAAGGTATGGTATTCCTCTATACATTTCACCGTTGTGGTTGTCAAATTCCATTTTATCACTTCAATATATTATGTGCTTACGCTAATATGCGATTATTACAGTCAGAACATTTCTCCTCATCATTTGTATTTCAAAAGAATACAAATTATAATTGAATTCTCTAATTAACTTTATAGGCGATATATCCCCTATACTCTAATTAATACCTAACAGAGCCTATTTTTTATTGTTTTTATATCTTCATACCGACGTCATTCGTTTAATCCGTTTAATCCTCTTTTTTGGATTTTAAAACGGATTAAACCCTCGTCAAACTGGTTAAAAACCTAATCCGTTTAATCCTCTTAACCCAAATAAACGGATTAATATTAATTTTAATCCGTTTTATTTATAAAAAAGATTAAAAGATTACCATTTTTTATAACATTTGACGACGGTGTTTAATCCGTTTATTTTTTAAAAAAAACGGATTAAACGGATTAAAACAGGCTATTTTTTCATGACTATTTCTTTATAGCTATCACTCATTGTTTTTATAAATTTCTCTACATTAAAATCTGGCAAAACATATATAGTTGGAGGATTTTTTAGTCGTTCTTTGTTTTTATCCAATATAGAAACATCAATTTTTTGAAATAATTCTGTAGGTATTTGTTTTAATTCATCGTTTGTTAATTTCCTTATTTTGCCTAAAGATTCAGCCTCATTAAAAATATTTATGTCTTTTTGTTGTAATTTTAAATGACCTTCTTGAGTTGGTGAATTATTATTAAGCATTCCAATAGCTACTGCAATATTATCCCTTCTCATCATTTGTCCTTTAGAGTTCTGTATATTGGCAACAATAGAATCATATATACCTGTAAAATCCATAACTGGGACAGATTTCTTGTTTTTATCTAAATTCCATTTAGCAAGAACCTTTTTAAAGTTCTCAATATGCCTTAATATTTTTTCGTATGCACGTTCAACATCTTGCTTTTCTATTTGGATTGTGATATTTTTTTTATTATTCTCATCTGTTATTTTCAATTCATCAATATTATTTATATTTCTACTTAATGCGAATAAAGACGGAAATTTAAAAAGGTATATTGAGATTTTAGTCACATAATTTGCAATATGATTCTGTCTGGCTACTTCCATATCAGATGCTAATTTTTCAAGATTATTGCGGTATTTAACAATTTTTATTTTAGCTTCATCACTCATTTTTGTGTTTATTTGATTAAGTTGATAGATATTCGCAAGTTGTTTTGCATATTTATCAAGGATTATTTTTCTATCTTCATTTTCTCCGAATAAATTCTCATTATTAAATTCTATTTCTTTAGATGGTTCCCAAAGTTCATATAAGAATCTCATGCCAAATCCACTAATAAATGTATCATAATCAAGAGTATGATAAATCATAGGAGTTGTTGCTCCAATTAGCGATACATATGCACCATCTGGAACTTCCTCAAGTTTATATTGTCTTGTATAGCGTGGTTCCACAATACCATCAAACAATTTATCTAAGAATTCCATAAGGCTTACAGTATAACCTTTTCCTTGTGTTGCTTTGAATAAGGAAGACATTTCATCATTAATTATAACTCCTCTTGTTGACGTTTTTGCCATAAATTCAACTAATCCTTCTGTTGAAAAACTTGATGGAAATAAAAGTTTCCAATTGTAATTTCCTGAATCTCTTTCCATTATTTTTAAAATCTCACGCATAAAATAATTCAAAGGAGGACTTTTATATCCTCTTGATGATTCTGCTATTGCCATGAACCAAGTGTTCATTGGAACTTTCCCTATTTTTGTATTATACTCAAGATTACCACTAACAGAAGACAACAAAGATATAGCTATATTCTCTGCCCAATATTTATTTGTATGAGGAATATCCATCATTATTTGCTTTTGCAAATCCATCACAAAATCATCTTTTTCTAATTCAGCACTCAAACTTATCTCATTATTCCACATTTTCTCGTTTTTTCCCATTTATATCACGTTCATATTCATTGGTTAGCATAATTTGCGAGATTTGCATTACTGGTATCACTACTAAAGTTCCATCCCGAAATTTCAATTTGGCAAAATCTCTGTTAAGTTCTAATAGCCTACCTTTTTTCCGATAGCCATCAGTCTTGGTTATAAGCACCTTTTTATTGACGAATTCATTTTCATTTTCCATTTTATCAGCTTGTTTTACAATTTTCGCCTTTACAAAAATTATTATTTAATTCTCTGTGCTAAAATACATCTTCAATTGTGGCTTCACTATTTGCTCAATAAGCAATTGCATAGTGGAATCAAACAGAAAAGTATTATTCTTATCAAGCAGGAAAAGTAAGGTTTCAAACTTATCTCTATTCATTTTTTCTTGTTTTGTTAATGGCAATGCTTCTGCTATTGCTTCAATATTACTGTCTGCCACAATGTTCACTTATTAGGATTGCACAGCATCTTCTGTCTTCTTTGTTTCTATGATAGGTTCAGCTAAATTAATTGTTTTATTTATTTTTATAACAGGTTCAACTTGTTCAACTACATCAGTTATTTTTTGTTTTTTATTATAGTATCCATGTTTTATAAGCCAAGTCTTTCCATTTGTCTTCAATAATTTCCTAACAAATGAAGAAAAAGATATACCATTATCTATTAAAATCTTTTTAATCTCCATTGTTTCTGGGTCTAACTTGATTATTCCCATACCAGATATGTTTTTCATAAAAATTAAACCTGTAAAAATATTTTAAATTGCTAAAATGCCGGAGTTTACACTAATTAGTTGTTTTTTTAAAATTTCTGAATAAAACACAAAATTGTTGTTTTTTAAATTTCTGAATAAAACACAAAATTGTTGTTTTTTAAATTTCTGAATAAAACACAAAAATGAAAATCACAAAATCACAAAAAATCGGATAGCCATGCGGCTGAAGACCACACCCAATATCTATTGGGAGGTAAAGATATATAAAGGTATAAGAAGCCAACCATATACCTAAGTATAAGCCTTCCGTCTGCAAACCGTGTTCACGTCGGGCTTCTAATTAATATTTATTAATTAGGAAAATTTTTGACGTCTGAATTGCTCTCGGACAAAAATTCAAGCCTATTTTTTAAAGTTCTCGGCTGGAAGAAATTCCAAAACCATGCGAGTAATCCAGAAATGTGAAATATATTATTTGCAAACATTTAATGCAAATATTTAGTAGCCAAATCTTTCAATATTATTTAAAAAAGTAAAGAGCAAAAAAATAATTAATGAATAAAAGCACTATGTTTATATGAATTCATCGGAAATTAATCAATAATTAGTCACTTTTTATATCTACAAAAGAGGTATATTAATTGCAACTCTTATTACTCTCGGGGCTTCATGATGCGGGGGTCATATACAAAGGCTTTATTTTGAACATTCACAAAAGTGAAATACCAGAAGTATAAACGATTATAGCCAGGAATAATATAAGAAGCATAGTCGTGTAAAGAGGCATTATTTTAGGATATTCATATAACAATTTCAGACCAAGATAAGATATTATTGCAAATATTGCAAACAGTATGCCATAAAATATTATACCTCCATCACTACCTACTTCTAAGTTTAATTTCTGCAAAAGAGTATCAGTGTTTTTATACAGATTTGTAGTAGTTCCATTCCATGTCAGATTTGAATCTAAGTCATGTAACACAACGATTTGGAGAGGATAGCTGGCACTAAAAGCACTTACGTTTGCTATAGCAAGACTTACTAGATTGTTAACAATACCATAATGTGCGTAATCAGATATGCCAACTCTAGATGTACCTATTAACAGATAGAAAACTGGTACTAATATAATTATAAGAAACAAAATAATCGTGAATAATTCAAAGTTGTTTGATTCGGTGTCTCTCTTTTCTTTAGATATTTTAATGAGGAACTCGAACATGGGAAGCAAGAAATAGATGTACGCTGCCAACGAAGCAATACCTAGACCTGTTAAAACTGGTAAGTATTGTGAGACATAAGTAAGTATGGGTTGCTGAAAAATCTTTAGTGCTGGTAAAAGTTGTGATGATTTATATGCAGATAAATTTAACTCAGTAGGATAGTTTCTGTCATATATGGCTCTAGAAGATAAGTTTAGTTCAAAATAGACACCTAAGAGCAATATGAAGACAAAAAGTAAGTAAACTAATTGTAGAATTTTTAGATCAGGTAGATTTTTCTTATGATTAGGGTTTTTCGAATCGATATATATTTGATATGTCAAAAAAGCTAATCCTATAACTAAATAAGCTCCTAAAAAGATAAATATTGGAATTAGATGAGGATATAAGAAATAAAATATTACAGAAATTATACTTATAACTATCAAAGCTGCTGAAATATGTCTGTAATCTTTGTTCTCCATGTCTATCATTAGTGTTCAATTAACTCTGAGCCAAAAAACTTATTGTTTAAGTTTGAAGTTTCTATTAACTTATAATCTGAATCGCAACTGGAGTGAACGGAAACATTTGCGTATAAATTATCTGTATAGTTAGTGTAAGTGTAATTGCCATAATTCGATGTAAGGAAATCGACATACGCATATCCTTGACTCGGCAAATCGTAAATTGAGACTATAAACCAGTCGGCTTCGATAGTATTACTATAGTCCGTGCCAGAAACTTCGCTTCTTTGGACTGAAAGAGGATAAACAGTAACATTGGAGTTGGCTATAAAAACATTATTTTTGGTAGAAACATTGAAAATAATCCTATCACAAGGAGCATTTCCTTGATTAAATATGTATAACTCCACATACGTCTTATTAGCTGGCATAGGATTGGATTGATTATAATGTGAAAGTGGATTTATGTAAGAATTAGTATAAGTTTGTTCGTAGTTTGTTATACTAATTATTGGATGAAATAAGTACACTTGGCCTGCCAATACGATTACTGAAGAAATTATACCTGTAAAAATGGGTATTAAGATTAGTGTAGCTATCAGATGTCTATTAAACCAACTATCAGATGGTTTTGGCTTATTTTCCTGTCTAGGCATAAAGTATCTTTATCTACGAATTATTTTAACAGTTTCCTTAGTGTCTTCTTCTTTAGTCTAATTTTCTTCCTTTCTTTAACCTTCGTTTTAAGATAATAAAGATTTGTCCTCGACAATCCTAAGTTTTTAGCCTCGCCATAGGACATATCTTTAATCCTTCTTTCAATTCTTCTTTCGATATTGTTATCATACTTTACGTAATCTTGATCGGATAGTCCAACTATCTGACTCTCTTCTAAATTGTTAGACTCCTTGCCTAAGTAATCAATACCAGTTACCTCTACGTGTTTTCTATCAAGCTGTCCAATATCACCTTCAAACTTGTTATCATTATGGTCTATGTATTCTGAGAGATATTAAGACAGTCTTTTCCAGTAAAACTGGGTGTTTTCTTTGTATTCTTTTCCAGTTCTGTAGTCAATAAAAGGAGTGTAAGGTACGGCATTTAGGTCGTTAGTGTAAGAGATTATAGGTATTATCGGTTCTCTGTCTTTATCTACTTGGAAACCAACACCAACGATAACTACTTCTGCTACTTGTGTATGGAATATGAATCATACAGAAGACCCACTTTTCACAACTTTGGAGTATAATACGGTGTCAAACTCGCCCATGGACTATCCACATGTCTCAAAATTGCTACATGATCTAAAGGAAAGAACCAATTTCCCGAAGAGACTGTATCCGCACCTTTTCAGGCATTCGCGCGCAACACATTACGCGAATTTAAAGAAGAAAATAGGACATTGGTAATACTCAGCCTAGATGACTATGGATTTGTTTTGATTAAAGACACAGCACTTGCTCAGAGACTAAAACTACAGATACTTAACCTACGCAAGAATCTAGATGAAAATGCCAGAGCCGTAAATTCAATGTAATGCCTTTATTGCTATCTTAATTGCCTTTTTTTTAGGTAGACTATTCAGGTATCTGTAAAGTAAAGTGTCTCCTTCAAACGAACTAAATGGTAAAAATACAATTTTACCACCAATTATTCTACGAAATTCTTTTAATCTTATATCTACAGTCCATCCTTCGAATCGGCTTAACTTCTTAGTCATTTTAACACTTATACTTAAGTACTATATTGTATACTTAAATATAAGATAGACTAATATTTATTACTTTCCAGAGAAGTAACTTTGGTTTGCTATGGATTCAGATACCACAATTGAAGATCTTAAAGCACATATAAAGAAATTTAATGCAGATAGAGACTGGGATCAGTTCCACAATGCAAAAGACTTAGCAATAGCAATTTCTACAGAAGCTGCAGAAGTTCTTGAACACTTTATTTACAAATCAAATGACGAAGTAGAAGCGATTTTTAAAGGGAATAAGAAAGTAGAGATAGAGGATGAGGTTGCAGACGTTTTCTGGGCAGTTTTGATGTTATGCGAAAAGTATGATATAGACCTCTCGGATTCACTCAGGAAAAAAATGGGAAAAACTGCTAAAAAGTATCCCATTGAGAAGGCAAAAGGATCAAACAAAAAATACAATGAGTTGTAAAATATGAGACTTTATGAGGCTACTACTCAACAGTTTATTTTGGATACTGTACAAAACAAACTTCCAGATAAACTAAAAACCGCTTTTGAGAATTATTATCTTAGAAATGCTAATCCACGTGAAGTAACTGCATGGACTAATTCTTTGAGAGTGCTTAAGGATGCTATAGAATATGCATCACTTAGAGATAACGCAATAGTAGTCGAATACGAATTACCATACAGCACAAGAAGAATAGATTGTATGCTTTTTGGTAATGCAGATGGTGGACATGGAAATGTTATTCTTATAGAACTAAAACAGTGGGAGAAGGTAAAAGACACCGAAATAGAAGAAACAGTCTTAACATTTGTTGCTGGTAGAGACAGACTAGAACCTCATCCATCATGTCAAGTTAGAGAATATCACTATTACATAAAAGATTTCGTATCACTTTTCGAAGAAAAACCACCAGTATCGTTATCTTCTTGTAGTTATTGCCATAATTACTCTATTAATCAAACAGATCCAGTATTATTGCTTCCTAAATATAATGAAGTTTTAAAAGAATTTCCATTATTTGGCAAGGAAGACGTCGATAAGTTCAGTACATATTTGAAAGAACGTCTAAGTGGAGGCGGTGGATTAGAGCTTCTAAATCGATTTGCTACGAGTAATATACGACCGACTAAGAAACTTTTAGAGCATACCAGTAAGACAATAAAGGGAGAAAAGGTATTTCATCTCATAGATGAGCAGCTCGTAGCGTATAATGCCATATTGAATAGAGCTAAACATGCTACAAAATCAAGTAGAAAATCTGTTATAATTATACGCGGCGGTCCTGGAACTGGAAAATCAGTAATAGCACTTAATGTAATAGCAGAACTATTAGACAAAAATAAGGATTTATCAATATTTCATGCAACAGGGTCTGCAGCATTCACCTCTACCCTGAGAAAAATAGTTGGTACTAGAGCTGCAAAATTGTTCAAGTATTTCAATAGTTTCTCTTCAAAGATGATTAAAGAAAATGAAATAGACGTTCTAGTTTGTGACGAAGCCCATAGAATAAGGAAAACAAGCAATTCTAGGTACACAAAGGCGATTTATAGATCAGATATGCCCCAGATAGACGAGCTTATCAGGGCAGCTAAAGTTACAATCTTCTTCATAGATGACTATCAAGTAGTAAGACCTGATGAAATTGGTAGTACAAAACTGATAAAAGAAACAGCGCAAAAACTTGGTATTAATGATGAGAACGTTTTTGATTTTGAACTACAAACTCAATTTAGATGCAGCGGTTCTGATGGCTATATGAATTGGATCGATAATACCCTTGACGTAAGAGAAACAGACCACCTTTATCTTACAAAGAACGAAAAGATGGACTTTAAGATATTTGATAGCCCGCAGGCGCTTTATAATGCTATAAAGGCTAAGAATGCGGAAAAAGAGAATTCTGCTAGACTAGTAGCTGGTTTTTGTTGGCCTTGGAGTAACCCTAATCCAGATGGCACTCTAAAGGAAGATGTTGTTATTGGAGATTTTAGAATGACTTGGGAAGCTAAGAACGACGCAGCGAAGCTTGCTCCAGGGATACCTAGAGCTTCGTTATGGGCCTATGATCCTAAAGGCGTAGCGCAAGTTGGAAGTATCTACACAATTCAAGGCTTTGAATTTGATTATGTGGGAGTAATATTCGGACCAGATTTAGTTTACAATACTAATGATAAGAAATGGGTAGGAAACCCTAAAGGATCTGCAGATCCACAATTGAGAAAGAAGAATATCGAATTTTTGAAATATGTTAAAAGTGTATATCGTGTTCTCCTGACTAGAGGTATGAAGGGTTGTTATATCTATTTTATGGACAAAGACACCGAAAACTTCTTTAGATCTAGGATTAATCTATAAAGTAACATGGGTGTAATATCTTGTTAAGTGTAGGTGAAGTAAGCCCATATTGGGAGATGTGCCAAGCAGAAGGAGCTAGTTTACAAAGAGGTATGAACTATAGATTAAGAGGTAAAAGTAGTGTGATATTAATGAGCTTAAGAAAAAATGCGCCATATGTTGATAAAGTAGAAGAAAGTAGGGGTATTCTAATTTATGAAGGTCACGATGTACCAAGGAGAAAGGCATCATTCCAAAGGCTGTTGATCAGGAAATGTATGAAGAGAATAGCAAATTAACTCAAAATGGCCTATCCTCGGATTCGCTTTCAGTGCAGTTTCTATCTTTTTTGGAGGAGGTTTCATTATTGGCTTCTTTTTAGGGATTGGTGGAGCATTCGTTGGGATGGGAGCAAGCATGA
>JAJZMZ010000016.1 GCA_021848095.1 Microcaldota archaeon
TATCATAAAAAATATTATGTAAAAAATAAAGAGCAGCCTTATTGTGATTATGTAATAACTCCAAAAGTTGAGAAAATTAAAAAAGATTTTAAGAAATTTATAAAATAAATCAAGCCAATTTAGATGTACAAAATGCACATCGAGTTGCTTTCAAAGGTATTTTTGATAAACAGTACTGACATACCTTTGTATCTACAGGAGGAGCCGGTTTATTTTTTGCAGCTCTTTCTGCCATCTTTTCAGCTGGTTTAACCAATAATAAAAATATAACAACTGCTATTGTAAAAAAACTTATTATTGCATTAAGAAATGTCCCTACTAAAAATGTACTATTATTTACAGTGTAAGTTATTGCAGAGAAATCTACATGTCCAGCAACACCTATTAATGGAGTTATTATGTCATTAACAAGAGCAGTTATAACAGCATTGAAAGCAGTACCTATGACCACGGCAACAGCAAGATCAATTACATTGCCTTTAGTCATGAATGTCCTAAAATCTTTAATAAATGACATATGTACTTCCTATTCCTAATTATTTTTTATTTGTTTTAGTAGGCTTTGAGTTTTTGGAAACTATTTGGTTATACAAATCTTTCAAATAAACATATAAGAGAAACAATGTTCCTAAAATCCAAATTATCATTAAAATAGAGATACTTGGTGGGAAAAAGTAATTTACAGTACCTTCATAGATATCAAAGATTGTAATTAACATCAAACCACCTATTGAAGCTCCAATTCCTAAAACAAGTTCGAAGTATTTGTTTACCCAGTAACTTCTTTTTTCTCTTTTAAATCTACTTATTTCAGAATAATAGAAAGCAGGCATGTTGATGAAGTATGGATATTTATTAAGAAGTTTATACCTAAATCGTGAGATTAAAAGTACTATTATTGGTGCTATTGATAATATCACAGCAGTTAATGGAAAGAATATGCTTTGACCATATGCATTTGGAATACCGTTAAAATAATGTACAGGAATATATACAGGAAATCTGAAGTAACCTATTATGCCGACTATTAAAATTATTAATATTTCAGTTAAAAGGAATGTTTCAAGTGCTTTTCCTTTATTTCCAAACTCTAATTTTTTAAATAGATTTTTTTTTCTATTAACTCTTTTATTCGGCAACATATCACTACATAACAATAGAAGTAAAGATTTTTAAAGCTTTTTGAAGTGAGTATTATTCCCACAATTTCTTTGGTTCGTTATCTTTTATCCATTTAGTAATCTCCATAAAAAGAGGAATAAACTCATAATTTATTACACGAGCTTTTACTAATTTGAAAAAATTATCTTCGAACTCAATTATTTCTTTATAATTGTCCATTTGTACATAATCAAAGAATTGAATATTTAACGTTCCTTCTAACTCCTGTTCTTTAGCTTTATCAGAACTTGATAGGTACATTACAAAAAGTAAACCGTTTGCCCAGAAAAGATTTCTAGTTCCGTCATTTGATGCACGAGATTTGACAAGTTCTTCTATTGTTTTAAAGTGATATATTTCATGAAGTATAGTTTTCTTTGGTGGATTGTACGATATTTCCATTTGATCACAGCAATATTTAGATGAAAATTATATTAAACCTATTTTTGTTGAAGAAGTAATATTATTATTTTTTATAAATCCAGAACTTACTTCTAGGACATACTTCGATGAGAATTTTGGATAATATGTTTTACAACGTATTAAAGAGTTACAAGGTTTTGCATTTTCTAACGTGTCAATTATTTTTAAGTTGCTATCAAGCCATAGTATGTCTATACTAAATTCCATATTCAACATCCAAATTCCATACTTTGAACTTCTCCCGAAAATGAAAAGCATGCCTTGATCTTTTCCTAATGATTTTCTATGCATTAAGCCTAGCATCTGCTTGAAAAATGAATCAGCTATCAAAACATTTATTGTTTTTTTGCCTAGCTTAAGCTTTTTCGTATTGAATCTTAATGTTTTGTAAAGAAGTTTTGTAAAACACATTTTATTACTCCACTACAGCTTGGCTTTGCTCACGCATGAACTGCTCTAGATAGAACTTGCTACCTGTGCCTTTGCCAGTGAGACCACTACCTTTCCAGCCTACGAATGTATGAAAACCTACAATAGCACCAGTAGTAGCACTTATCTCTCTATTTACGTATACTACCCCAGCTTGAATATTTTTCAAGAAGTACTTTACCTCTGCTCTTCTTTCGCTATAGAAACCAGCTGTTAATCCATAAGGAGTATTATTAGCTTCTTTCATAACATCTTCAAGTTCAGAGTATGATGTTATTACAAGAAATGGTAAAAATAACTCATTTTTAAATAGAATATTATCTTTAGATACTTCTGCAACCACAGGTTCAACATAATTGCCACTCATGCCTAAATCTAAAATATTTCCTCCAAAATGCAGCTTTCCAGATTTCTTAACTTCATCCACAGACTCTTTATAACGAATTAATGAAGAGTTGCTTATTAAAGGACCAACAAAATTTTCTTTTTTAATTGGATCTCCAATTTTTAATACAGAAACCTTTTCTAAAATTTTTGTTATGAACTCATCTTTAATATCTTCATGTACATAAACTCTTGAAGCTGCACTACATTTTTGACCAGAGTAACCAAAAGCGGCACTAGAAATACCAGAAACTGCAGATTCGATATTAGCATATTTTGATACTATAACAGGATTTTTACCTCCCATCTCTACAACAAATACCATTTGATTTCCTAAGGAATAACTTCCAGATATCATTGACATGCCAACTGTTCTTGAACCAGTAAATGCAATTCCTTTTATCAATTTATTTGTAGATAATTCAGAACCTACCTCGGAACCAGGCCCAGTTAAATAATTAAAAACTCCAGGAGGAAGACCAGCGTTTGAAAAGGCTTTGTATAATAGATAGCCAGTAAGCATAGTCATATTATCAGTAGAGGAAGGTTTGAAAACTATTGTATTTCCTGTTATCATTGCTCCTGTACTCATTCCAGCTGAGATTGAAACTGGAAAGTTAAACGGTGCTATTATTCCAAAAACACCATAAGGCTTCATCATTATTGTTACTTTTTCTTCCTTCCCAGGAGCACCTTGAAAACCAGACTCAACTTTTGATTGCGTTCCAGAAATAATACTTTTTCTTATGTAACCCTTATTTTTCTCTAATTCATTAGCATAATAATTTATGAAATCAATAGCTTCATCAACTTCGCCCATTGATTCGTATCTTGTTTTTCCGTTTTCAAAACTTAAAATAGCAGCGAACTCAAACTTTTTTTCAGATATGTTTTTTGCTGCTTTTCTAAATATTGATGCTCTCTTTTTGTAATCTACTTGACTCCATTCTTCAAATGCATTGTTTGCCGATTCAATTGCTGCCTTAGCCTCACTTTTTGAACCTTTCTGAAATATGCCCAATACTAATCCATTTATTGGAGATTTCTCAACTAACTCATTTTGTAAGTATATTTCTTCTCCGTTTATTATTATAGGATATTTTTTACCGAAATACTCTGTTTTTACTTTTTCAACTGCTTTGTCAAATAAGGAATCAAACTCTGCCTCTTTTCCTGCATCAAGAAACTCTCTATAAGTAAACTCATTCTTAAAGCTTTGCATTTTTACACCGATACTAATAAAAGTTAAAGATATTAAAAGCTGCTTGATATTTTTATTTATAACGAAGCTTGAAAAGATATTTATTTATGCTTGCTTGAATACTTATCATGGCGATTCAGGAGCTTGAAGCATTAGGTATAGAAAAGGAATCCAACACAGTAGATCTTTCTATGCTAGTAAGCGATGCGACCTGGAAAGATATTTTAGTAGATTTAGTTAGAAGTAATGAGCTAGACCCATGGAATATAGACATAACTGATATTGTTGATAAATACATAAACGCAGTTAAAAAATTAAAGGTAATGGATTTACGAGTGCCTGCAAATATAATACTCGCAGCTGCGCTTCTTTTAAGATTAAAAAGTGAGATGTTAAGTTTATTTGAAAGACAAAACCTCCAAGAAGTACCAGAAGAAAATATTTTTACAAGAGAACCCGTTTTAGTTGATGAGTTATCATTAAGGTTAAGACCGCCAGTAAAAAGAAAAATTGCTTTAGTTGAGTTAATACATGCGCTTGAAGAAGCAATGAAGATTAAGGATAAAAAATCAAATGCGCGTTTACTGAAAGGAGTACAGTTTGACTTGAAGTTTGAAGAAGTAGATATGGAAAAAGAAATTGAGAAGCTGCATGATGCAATTAAAAAAAATGTAGATAATCAAAGTATGACAACATTTTCATACTTATCTAAAGAAGTGCCAATAAGAAATGATAATGTAATTACAGGATTATTCATACCGTTATTGTTCTTAGCACATAAAGAAAAAATATATTTAGTACAAGAAGAATTTTTCGGTGAGATAATAATAAAATTGGCAGGTTGATCAAATGGAATCAAGTATGGATTATAATAAATTAGTAGAAGCTGCGTTATTCATGGCATCAAAGGCCATAAGCATAGAAGAGTTATCTAAACAAACAGGAATTGCAACTAAAACAACAATAGAAAAGATAATGGATGAATTGATAAATAAGTATAAAACAGTAGATACATCTTTAGAAATTGTAAAAATAGGCGACAAGTACATGTTTAGTCTTAAGGAACCTTATGCTTCAAAAGTTAGTAGCTTAGCTGGTGGACCAGACATAACAAAAGGTGCACTTAGGATTTTAGCTTATGTTAATAAAAACGAAGGAATACTTCAAAGTTCTTTAGTAAAAATATTCGGTGGATCAACGTATGACCATATAAAAGAACTAACAGAAAACGATTTCATAACTTCTAAAAAATTTAAAACAAGTAAAAAAATAACAACTACTGAAAAATTCAAAGAGTACTTTAATGTTTAGAATTTAGGACATTAGTATATTTTATTAGTTAATGTCACTCTTTTTACTCCATGTAATTTATCGTAAGCGTTTCCAAACTCAGTCATATATGAAGGCAAGGTAACATTAACTAAAGTGACATTGCCCATTATTATAGTACCGATAGTTGCTGAAAGATTGCCAATTACCTCAACAGTATCTTGTATCCAAATTCCATTTATTTTTTTAAATGAGAAACCAAATCTATTATAAAAATCTTTTTCAGATTCTCGTAGTTCATTAATTGCTGTTTTTAATAATGAATCTTCTTTTGGAGTATTTAAAGTTCTTCCTCTTTTAAACAATTTCAAATCTCGTTTAGATAACGCATCTTGCCCTTTTGTGCTAGAGTGTGGAAGTATACCTTTTTCTTGCAATTCTATTGTAATACTGTTACCATTTCTAAATATATCAGATAAACGTACTTCTAAGTTAACTGGTTTTTGTCCTTTGTTTATTAGTTCTTCTAATCTAGGGACTATATTTGATTTATTTTTGTTTACCATATATATCACATATATTTATCTTTTTTTAGATATATAAACATTGTGTATCGTATTTTAATTGAAGTTATTTGAAAGGGGCCCGTAGTCCAATGGTAAGACGTTACCTTCACACGGTAAAGAACGGAGTCCGATTCTCCGCGGGCCCATTGAAGGTTAAATAAGAGGAGTAAATCTAAACGTAAGTATACTTTAAATTTTTTCTAGGTCTCTCCTAACACTTTGAAGTATTTGAATTAAAACTGTTTTATTTTGGTGATAATGTACTTTTAATTTCAACCTTTTTGCAGTTTTATGTTCTTCGATAGAACCTTGTGAATCTTTCCAACGAGGAGTCATAAAAACATCAGTTATTTTTCCTGAATTTAGCACATTATTCCAAAAATCAAACCATTCCGGTTGAGTTAAGTTAAATTTTTTAACTGTCCAAGGATGAAATACATCAGTAGCAGAAAAAACAGGAAATGGCATATGAGTTCTATAAAATTCTGTATATATAGTTAGGGCTTCCATGTTTGCAGGGATATGTTTTTCACCGTCTGAACTTATTATTCCAGAAACAAAACCTAATTTTTTAACACCGTCTCTTTTTATTGTTCCTAATGCATTGATTATGCCAGTTTGTACTACTTCTATCTTTGTGTTGTATGGAACTATTGTTTTTAAAATAGTTTTTAATTCAGAGTTTTGTTTGTTTATATTTGTCATGAACTTCACACCGTATAACGTTAATTAGAAACACATTACTTTATCTTTTAAAATTAAAATAAAGTTAAAATGTTAAAGTAATGAATAATTTCAGATTAATATATCTTACGTAGTAAAAATATTGTTAAAAAAATATAAAGAATATTTAAATAGCTTTATATGAAATAAGTATTATAAAAAAGTGTATTGAATGGTGGAGATGGATTTTGTAAGATGGCTAGGACACGCAAGTTTTCTTTTTGATTACGAAGGTAAGAACATATATATTGATCCTTATAAATTAAAAAAACCAGTTAAAAAAGCAGACATAATATTTGTGACCCATCCACACTTTGATCACTTAAGTCCAGATGATATTAAATTAATTGCAAAACCATCAACAAAGATTTTTGTTCCTAAAGATAGTGTATCAAAAATACCCCATAAAAATGTGGTAGGAGTAGAACCAAATAAGGAGTATGAAGACTCAGGAGTAAAAATAGCAACGATACCTGCATACAATACAGCAAAGGAAAGACTAAGTATGCACCCTAAGGAAAATAAATGGGTAGGTTACATAATAGAAATGGGAGGCAAAAGAGTTTACCACGCAGGAGATACGGATGAAGTTCCTGAGATGAATGGATTGAGAGTTGATTTGGCACTTTTACCCATGGGAGGAACATATACAATGACAACAGATGAAATGATTAATGCATCTAAAAAAATAAAGGCAAAAAACATAGCACCAATTCATTATAAGATGTTATTAGGAAAGGATGGTTCAAAAGAAGCTGAAGACAAGTTCCTTAAGCAAATCAAAAACGGAGTAATAATTGACGAAGAAAATCCAGAGTTTCATTTTTGAAGTTCTAAAAGCTCTTTAGAAAGAATAGATAAACGTTCTGGAGAAAGTTTGAACACACGTTTATTATACGAAGGATTTTCTAAAAATAATTTTTCTAATTCTTTGATTTCTATATTTAAATTTTCTTTTGAATCGAGTACTGCGTTCTTTAATAACTTTTTTTTATGCTGCATTATTAATGAAATTATTTCTTCTTCTTTTTTTGAGATTATCTCTTCTTTTGGTTTAATAAAAATTACTTGGGAATCTACTTTTGGCTTGGGAAAGAAACTTCTTTTTGGTACCTTCATCATAGGAGTTATCTTGAATGAAAGTGCTGACATTACACTGAGTTTTGAATAAGACTTATTTCCTTCTGTGGCAAGCATATGCTCAACAAACTCTTTTTGCAAGCATAGAATGGCTTCTAGTTTATGCTCATAAAGCCATGAAATGACCTTACTTGATAAGTTATATGGGATATTTGCTATCAAAATATCTATCGAGTCAAGTGATAACTCTTCTTCAGTGCAATCAAAGAAGTCTTTATTTATTAGAGTTAGATTAGCTCGTTGTAAAGACGAACTTAAATAGTTGTATAGTCGTTCATCTTTTTCTATGGCTATTACACGCTTGGCTACATTGCACAACTCTTCAGTAAGAATGCCTTTCCCAGGGCCTATCTCTAGAACTACCTTATCCTCACCGTGTGCAGCCTCAGCAAACGCTACATTCTTATTAGTAAGGAAGTTTTGTCCTAGTTTTTTATTAGCTTTAAAGTTCATTCAGTTCAACATAAAAGTTTATATTATACATCTATTTAAAATAATAGGAATTATATGTCTAGTATATTATCTATATTTAGTGGCGCTGCATTAAGCGGCATAGTTGGAAAGTACGGTTATCTAGCAATATTAATATTGATGATACTAGAATCGGCTTCTTTGCCAATACCTAGTGAAGTTTTGCTTCCTGTAGCTGGTGTTTTTGCTGCCCAGGGAGTTCTTAATTTCTATCTAGTTTTAATAGTAGCTACAATAGCTGGAATTATAGGAATAAGTATTGATTATTTTATTGCATACTTTATAAGCAAGGATGTTTTTTACAAGCACTTAGGTTTCTTTAGAGTTAAAAAAGAAACATTGGAGAACTTTGATAACTGGTTTAACAGAAATGGAGTAGCTGCTGTTTTTACAATGAGAATGGTCCCTGTTTTACGAGGATTGATAAGTTTTCCTGCAGGTTTTTCAGGAATGAATAAAAAGCAGTTTTATTTATACTCAATTTTAGGATCTCTGATATGGGATATCTTGCTTTTATCATTTGGATTTTATGCACTAAATGGACAAAGTATAAGCACAATAATGGTAATGATTGCAATATTGGCAATAGCACTTTATATTTTGTATTTAGTAGTTATGAAAAAATTCAAAAAAAGATAAAAATAGTTTTTAATCACTTCTTTCTAAAAGATGATTTTGTACTATTTTTATTACCTGATCGATTGATTTTTTAATATCTGCTTCTGTTTTTGAACCTGTACAGATTATTTTACCATTTTTAAATAACAATAATGCAGTTTTTGGAGAGTGTATTTTACATATTGCTCCAGGAAACTGTTCTGGTTCATAATCAACATCAGGAGATGATTTTGCTATTGCGTATAAATCTAATTCCACACCTAAATCGGCGCTTGCTACTATGTTTTCTATTTTGAAATCAGGATGAAGTATTGATTTCTTACTATGTTTCCCTGAGTTTGATTTACTTGGCATTGAACCACGATTTATAAATAGATATGAAAGGTATTTATATGTTTTTCTATAAATGAGTATTGAATATTATATAACACTAGTGAGTAATATGTCACAAAGATCACACGGATTATTTATAGGAAGAACAAGAAATTTGTCAAGACACAATAAACCTTCAACGTTAGGTATAAGCAAGTTAATAAAACGCATTGACGTAGGAAGTAAGGTAGTTATATCTCAGAAGAGTAACTTTAGAAATATACCACACCCACGATATAGAGGTAGAGTAGGTACTGTTGTAGAAAAGAGAGGAGACGCATATGTTGTTGAGTTCTCAGTTTCTAAATCAATAAGAAGAAAGGTAATTGTACCACAAATGCATATTGAAAAGTTTTAATTTTATTTTAACTCCAATTTTTATTAAAATTAATCTTAAAAATAGTACTTATTTTTTAAAGTTATTTATTGTCGTCTAGGTTGTGCTGGTGGTCTTGTCAATATATAAAAACGTGTTTCTCCTTTTAGCTCAACTAAAATTCTATCAGTAAGAAGCTTTATTGGATCTTGAAGTAGCTGTACTCTTTCTATCATATCGTCAAAGCTTTCGAAAGGTTTGTCTTCTCTTGCATCCAATAATGATGTTAAATGTTTCTTACCTATGCCAGGAAGCAGCTCTAATGAGTGCATACGTATGTTTATCGGAGACGCTGTATTGAAAAATCCTACAAACTTCTTTTCATTATTTTTTATTATAGTCGTTATTGCAGTAGGAAGTTCGTTTTTTGCTACTTCAGTTAAGTTTTGATAAGTTAAACGTGACTTTATTAAGGAAATTTTATCTCTTTCTCCCTTTCCAATATATATTCTTTCTGCTATCTTAATGCCTTGTACCTTAGGAACAGCTTCTAATAGAGTAAATCTTGTTTCGCCAAGTATCTGAACTATAGGCTCTGGGCGTACTGAAAAAGACTTTCCAGTAGGTAAGAAGTCAAGAACGACTCCGTACTCTTCCAAATCCTCTCTTTTTTGTTCAAATTCTTGCATGATCTTTCGCCTTGATACATTACGCTTTACCCTTATTTTCTTCTATTAATGACATTATTTTTTTAATTGTTTCTTCTTCAGGCATTGTCTTTTCATTTGATAATATTTGCTTCAATTGTAATTCATCTACTGGAAATACATCAACTATTTGTATTGATGTTTTATCTGAAATGCCTAGTTCTTTTAACTGCTTAAGTATTTTTGTTGCTTTTGAGTCATCTAACTTTGAAAACTTTTTAATATGATCGTATGAAACCTGTTGTTCGTAACCCATATCTCCGTCTTTTTTTCTTTTTTCTAATATTTCTAATGCTTCTGCAGTTGTTATTACTTTACTTTCTCGAGAATTCTTATTAGCCATTATAATTCACCTGCCACTTCTTATAAATATTAATAATTAGATATTATAAACCTTTTGTTTTAACGATTAGGTTTTTCAATATATACAAATCCAGATAAAGTATATATTCCTATTATTGAAAGTTGTAATAGTTAGAGGTTTTTACTTGGACTCAAAAGCAGTATATTCGCAGATTTTAGATGAAATCCATAAGCACATAGCGGGTAAGATAGATACTATAGAGTTAATGATAATAGCTCTTGTAGCTGATGGACATGCGCTTTTAGAGGGAGTTCCTGGTGTAGCAAAAACAACTATGACAAAGGCACTTTCAGATACAATACAGGCTGATTTTAAAAGAATACAAGGTACTCCAGATATAACACCTAGAGATATTGTAGGGTATACTTATGAAGATGAACGGGATAAAAAAATAAAGATAATCAAAGGGCCTGTTTTTACAAATATATTACTTATTGACGAGTTAAACAGAATGCAACCTAGAACTATGAGTGCACTTCTTGAGACATTAGAAGAAAGACAGGTAAGCTTAAGTGGAGAAGATATTAAACTTCCAAAACCGTTCATTGCTTTTGCGACTCAGAACCCGTTAAAAATAGAGGGAACTGAGCCTCTTCCGAAGGTACTTGCAGATAGATTTATAATGAAGATAGATGTCGACTACCCTAGTATGGAAGAGGAACAAAACATATTGAGAATAAAGGAACGTGAAGAAAAGATGATTGTTAAAAAAATAATATCTACAGAAGATATATTAGTAATGCAAGAAGAAGCAAAGAAAACAAGTATTTCTGACGAAGTAGTAAAGTATATATCAAAAATAGTAAATGCAACAAGAGTAGATATGCACGTAGTTATGGGAGCAAGTCCAAGAGCAGATATTGCATTTATGAAGTGCGCTAAAGCTAAAGCTTATTTAGAAGGAAGAAAGGATGTCACGATAGATGATATAAAGTTCCTAGCTAGACCGGTACTTAGCCATAGAATAACTGTAAGATCTACCGGTGGTATTGGCGTGCACGGAATAGTTGATGGAATAATAGCTTCGGTTAACTAAGTTACCCTTTCTATTTGCTTTGTATAGCAATAAAGTAAGTATTTACTTAATTATCTATTTGATAAGCTGTTAACTGAGGTGTTGTTACTGCTGTTTTAACTAATACTTCTTTATCAAATTCTTTAGGAGATACATAGGTTATCAATGAAACTCTTCCTTTTTTATCTTCTGGAAGTGACTCAAGAACCATAGGTATTTCTGATAACTTAATACATAAAGTTTCTGCGCCACCATTAACAACAGCAGATCTTACGCAGCCTTTAAAAGCGTCTGCGCCATCATTTTTAAGTATGTCGCTTGATGGTACAAAACCTAATTTTATATCAGAACCTTTTGATAATAAGATATTTCTAGTTGAGGTAAATGAGGTAATATCCCTTTCCATTAATATATAGACATTGCTTGAAAGCTTTCTTGCATCTATTTCATTTAAAACTACCGTGGCAGAGTTAGAGTCCTGTAAGTCTATTGCCATCTTAGGTCTTCTTACTAAGAAATCAGATGAATCTTCATATATTCTAAAATACTCATATAAACTAAGAACTTCTTGCGAACCATGTTCTGCAAGTTTCTTAAACTCTTCCATAGTTAATTGGTTAACTGTTAATGAAGATTTTATTTTATTAATGTCTGTTTCTGAACCAACTACCTCTCTTAATCTTTTATTTGAGAATATAGAACTTAAATCTTCAACTGTATGTATATTTTCCCATGCTTTTAATCTATCGGTGAATTTTCCTTGTTGCGCTGAAGGTTCTGTTAAGGTTTTTCTTACATCATTTTCTACCGCAACTGCACCTAGAGTGTATCCATCAAACATTATTTTAAAACTTTCACTTGTTGTTGGCACTCTAGAAGGATGAAGTATTATTCCTGGTCTATTTTTTAAGTCTTTTAATGATCTAACTAGATCATAATTCTTTTCATAACTCAAACTCTTTACTTCAGTTTTTACTTCCATTATAACACGATGAATAAATTTGCATTTTTAGATATATATACTTTTACATTTTTGATTTTTATAATTTATTTTAAATTTGTGTTTATTTTCGCTAAATTGATTATAGAAAACGTATTTATATCTTTATTATTATATAGATTATAAATGGGATAAAAATGTCCGAGTATAATTCTTTTGAAAAAATGTGCGATTATAAATCTGTTGGAAAAATATGCAATTATGATGTTGTTAGGAAACTAGGAAATGCTATGGAAAGTTTACGTGAAGCTGCAGGAAATTTTACTAATAGTGAAATTCAAGATTTTAAAACAAGACAAACAATTAAATTGATTTTAAGGACTGAACAAAGAGTAGCAAAACTCCAGAAGTTAGTCAGGAGCCTATAAAAATTTACAAAAAGAAAGAAAATTAAATAAAATAATATTAAATTCTTTAGTTAATTAAAAATTAATATTATTGTTTACTCCGCTTCTATTTCTGAGTTACTTGAACCTTTATCATTATTTTCAACAAACTTTTTTATTGCTTCTATATTTTCTAGTATTAGACGTGCTTTGCCCATTCCAAATGTAAATGGCCTCATGTCTGTCTCGTCTTTAAGAAGACTTATTGTCGGATGTCCCTTATATTCTCCTGTTTTTACTGGCATTTAATCACAGATAAGTTATGTTTCAAAAATTATTTAGAGTTTATTGTTTTTGAGTAAATTAATAAAGTTATTTAATAGGTTAAAAAGTAGGCTTGGCGGGGGCGGGATTTGAACCCGCGATCTCTAGATTTCTCGTCATTGCAATAAATGCTCATCACTCATAATGCTATGCATATGAGTCTAGCGCTCTAACCAGGCTGAGCTACTCCGCCAAAAAACAATTTATATTTATTAATTTATAAGTTATTTAAAACTACTGATTGATTAATGTCTTAAAAGTGCAAATCTTTTCATATATGCTTCTGCCTGAAATATGACAAAGTATGGAAGGATAAGCAAAGATGTAATTACGAGAGTTAAGTACATTGAGAGATAATTACCTGTTAATACAATCATTACCTCATCAACTAAAGTTATTAATACACTTATTAAAACAAACCACAATATGAAGTATACTGGTTTTGATATAACTAGCTTTATGCTGTCTTTTATTGCTCTTCCTATCTTTTTATTATCTACAACTATTGCGCTAGGTGCATAGAATATAGGTATGAATAAAAAGAAACCCACTATAGATGTTAATAAAGTCATAATCCCAAGATAATAACCGATTATGTTTGCCAGTATTAATATAAATGTGTAAATTATAAGCAATAGAAAAATCTTACTTATGTATTTTTCTATATCTTGAATTACTCTTTTTGATATTTTAGATCTGGTTTTCTTTGATTTTACTATAAGACTTATAGCAACAAAAGCAAAGCTTATGAAAAGTAAAGAGAATAGAGTAGCTATTAATATAACTGCTAAACTTATAAAATTAAGATTTGTTGCGATACTTGAGGTTCTTATGAAGATTCCTCCAATGCTTATATAAGTAGGTAGTGGAGCAAAGAATGGTATTAAAAAGGCTATTACAAAAGGTATTGAAAAGAATATTACAAACTTAAGGTTATCTTTATATGTTTCAAATGCTTCTGAAAGAATATTACTCATTTACTTCAACCTTTAATAAATACATAAATATATAAAAATAAAAGAAAGGGAAAAACAAATCATTAATTATGAGTTAAGTCAAATCAATTATTGAATTTGTGTGCCTACTCCTGTTGCTGGTGCAGAACCAGAAACCGTACCTGTTGATGTCGAACATGTTGGTGCTTGTAAACCTGATGTTGTGTTTATTGATTCTATTTTGCCTACTATAAATGGAGCTAATATGTATAGTATTAATGAGATTATACCTCCCATAAGCATACCCATACCCCAACCCTGCATTCCTCCCCTAAAGTTTCCTGTCGCAGGTAAGAAATGTGCAAATGCATATAATGTACCTCCTAATATGAACAACATTAAAGCAAGTATACTCAATATGAATGATATTGTAGATATTACACTACAAAGTGCAGCCTGTGCTGCTACTGTTGTTGTAGATAGTTGTGCTGATGTAAAAGGCAATAGAAAACTTCCTAATATGCCTATAAAAAATGATATGTACAAAACAATTCTAGTCTTTCCTGACCAAATATTCTTATTCATCACATACGCCTTATTCAGATTATATGTATATATGAAGATTTAAATACTTATGTTTTTTTATTTTTTATAAGTATGATTTAAAAATTTTGAAATTTTAATTAATATGTTTAATAGTAAGGTATTAAATTTCTAATTAAATTATTTGCAGGTATTAATCATAACACAACCACAGTACATAGAAACATTTAAATATCTTATGGTTAATAATATTATTACTTATTTTGGAAAGATTTAAAAATATTTGTTTTAAGATAAAAAAATAATATTAAAAATAATATTTAAAGTGATTTTATGGCTAGAACTGAAAAATCAAATAAAACAGAAAATGAAGAAATTGATAATAGTGATACAGAGAATAAGCAATCATATAAAAGTAACAGGTTAGGTAGTGCGAGTAAGAAATGTCCTGCGTGTTCAAGTATTGATATAATATTTGATAATGAAAGAGGAGAGTATATTTGTAACAACTGTGGTCTTGTTATTGAAGAAAATGTTACTGACTCTGGTCCAGAATGGAGGGCATTCGACTCAGATCAAAGAAACGCTAGAGCAAGAACAGGAGCTCCAATCAAGTACATGAAGCCTAACAAAGGATTAGTTACTGAAATAGATATGTACAATAAAGATATAAGAGGTACTAAACTTTCTTCAAAAAGGCAAGCTCAATTATATAGAATGAGAAAATGGCACAAAAGAGCAAGTATAGCAAGCTCAAGTGAAAGAAACTATTTAGTTGCTTTGCCAGAGTTGAATAGAGTTGCAAGTTATTTAGGTTTACCAGATAATATAAGAGAACAGACTGCTTTATTATACAGACAATGTGTAAAAAATAACTTAATAAGAGGAAGGCCTATAGAAACAGTAGTAAACGCGGCTTTGTATGCAACCTGTAGAAGTGCAGGAATGCCTAGAACATTAGATGAGATATCACAGATATCTAATGTATCTAAAAAGGAAATAGGCAGAACTTATAGGATAATAGCACATGAACTTAATTTAAAAATACCTTTAACAGATCCTTCAGCATATGTTCCTAGATACGTTGCTGCATTGAAGCTCAGTGGAGAAGCGCAAGAAAAAGCGATGACTCTTTTGAAGCAGGCAATGAAAAAAGGTTTAATAAGTGGAAGAAGTCCTACAGGAGTATCGGCAGCAGCCGTTTATATAGCAGGAGCTCTTGCTGGAGAAAGAAGAACTCAGAAAGAAGTTGCAGATGTTGCAGGAGTTACAGAAGTAACTATAAGGAATAGATACAGAGAACTTAAACACGAACTTAATATAGATGTAAATCTGTAAAGCTCGTGGGATAATGCAACGTAGGTTAATTTTTTCTTTGATTTTTTCTTTTTTTATTTTTTCTTTTGCTTTTTCAAATACAATAAGTATAACAAATCAGAATTATAACAAAACCCAAGCGCAAGCGATATTAAATCAAAGTATTTCTTATATTAATATGATCAATCAGAGTGGTTATTTAGTATTCAATCCAAATCTTTCGCAGGCTTATGCTTATTTGAATAGGGCTCAACAAACAATTAACTCAAGTCCTGATGCTTCTGTTTCTTACTCTTATGCTGCAGAGTCATCAGCTAATGATTCTTTTCAAAATATTAGAAAGTACGCACAGTATGCATTTGCAGTTATGTTTATGATTGCCTTGTTTTTTGGAATACTTCTTTATTTTTTAATGTTTACTAATAAATTTAGTAATAAAAATAAAATGAAGATGAAAAAATGATTGATAAGAAGACTGCTCTTAGAAAACACAAAGAAAATAATGGAAAAATTCAAGTTGTTGGAAAGGTAAAAATATTGAAAAAAGAGGACCTTTCTATTTATTACACGCCTGGTGTTGCTTTTGTTTCTGAAGAAATTAAAAAAAATAAAGAACTTGCTTACGAATATACAAATAAAGGCAATACTATAATCATACTTTCTGATGGAACACGAATTTTAGGTTTAGGAAATATAGGCCCTGAAGCTGGTTTACCTGTAATGGAGGGAAAATCACTTTTATTTAAGAAGTATGGAGGCGTAGATGCAATACCACTTTGTATCTCAACAACAGATGAAGAAGCCATAATTAATTTTGCAAAGAATATCTCTCCGAGTATAGGAGGAATAAATATAGAGGATATTGAGTCCCCCAAATCATTTAGGATAATTGAAAGATTAGAAAAGGAGTTAGATATTCCAATATTTCATGATGATCAGTACGGAACTGCGGTTGTTTGTCTAGGAGCTTTGAATAACGCATTAAAATTAGCAAATAAAAATAGACATGCAAAAATTATAATTTTTGGAGCTGGCTCTGCAGGCTATGGAATAACTAAACTACTTTGTTTTGCAGGCTTTGACAATATTTATGTATTTGATAGCAAAGGAATTATAAAAAGAAATAGAAAGGATGACATGAATGAATTCAAATACAAATTAGCTAAAATGACGAATAAAGATAATAAAGAGTTAGAGGTTGAAGAAGCCATAATTAATGCAGATGTACTGATAGGTGTTTCTGGACAAAAAGATTACTTCAAGAAAGAGTGGATACCTAAAATGAATAAGAAACCGATAATCTTTGCACTTACTAATCCGAGTCCTGAGATAGAG
>JAJZMZ010000028.1 GCA_021848095.1 Microcaldota archaeon
CCTAATAAGGGAACAGTTATTTTACATGGAAAAAATGAGTATTCCAATAATAAAAATTATATTAACAAAACACTTCAAAAAAGAGGAGTTATAAGTATTGAGGTAGATTCGTATAAAATAGAAAAGCTTGAGTCGATAATAGAAGAAAGTAAACCACAAATAGTATTTTTGGAAACAGTTGGTAATGGATTAAAGATACCTGTTTTAGACTTAGAAAAATTTTTTCAGATTAAATACTTGAAAGAAAAAAAACCATTGATTATATTAGATAATACACTTGCAGCAGGAGTGATTACTCCTAAACAGATACTAACTTTTGAAGGAAATGTTATCGGAGTAGAGAGTGGCTTAAAATTTTACACAAGACATGAAGGAGCATTCGGTTTCTTATATACAAACAATAACAACTTAATTCCTGATTTAGCAGAGTATAGAAAGCAGACAGGTACAACTCCTGATTTATATCAAACAAAGTTGATAAGTAGTAAGCTTATAGGAAGATGGGATTTCCACATAAGAAATAATTTAATTTTTAGAAATGCGAAAATAATTTCAGAGTTATCTAATGAGGTGTGTAATAAAAATTCTGCTTTTGCAGTACATTATCCAAACTTAACAAATCATGAAAATTATGATTATGTAAAAGGAAAGTTTCCTGAAGGTGCTGCGCCATTGTTTTTTATCGAACCTAAAAATGGAATTACTGAACTTGAATTAACAGATGAACTTCTTAAAAATCCGATAATACAAAAATCTTGTGAAATTATAGAAAGTTTTGGTTATGATTTCACAGCTATATGGCCCAACACTGATATGAGTTTTGTAAGAATCTCAGCAGGTACTGAAAAAGAAGATGAAGTAATTGCACTTGGAAATGCATTTAAGGAATCCCTAAGAGGATTTTCCTAAATTTAAATAGATTGCAGTTCTTTTAGCTTCATTATAAGATTTTCTTTAAGCTCATTCCAATTTTTGGGACGATATGGAACTGGAATAAATGGGTTAGTTAAGTTTTTTAATTTTTCAACGTTAATTTGTTTTAGGTTTTCAATAGTCAGATTAAGAAAAACGCTAACTTCAATATCTTTATTTTCTGATTTTAATATTTTTTTAAGTGCGTCTTTAATAACAGTTTTTGAACACAGAGATAAAGCAGCATTAACATCGAATACATCTTTTCCTTCTTCTCTACTAGAAAGTGCGTTTATTTTTCGTGCAGTTAGATCTTCTATTGAATAAGTTTTAACTCCAGATACTGAAGAATGAGTAAATTCAGAATAAATATTTTTATTTTCTGGAGTTTTTGAGGTGATTAGAGTTTTTGGAGCTATATCAATTCTGATATTATCTTTTCCAGATAATGGAGTTTCATAAACACAATAAAACTGTATTGTATTTTTTACTTTGCGAAATTCTTCTATTTTATAATCAATAAATTCTTTTGCAAGTTCTTTGCTAAAATTTAATAATCTTTTACTAGCATCAGGGACAACTAAATCAAAATCTAAATCTTCTGAAAAACGTTGTGTTTTGTTAATGTATACTTTGTTTAGTGCAGTTCCACCTTTAAATACCAAATAATTATTATTTGAAGAAAATTTAGAAGCAATCCTTCCGAGAATATTCATAAGGTGAAATTCCTTAAATACAAATTGTAGTGGTAAACCATGACGTATTGCAATAGTCCTACACACTTCTAAATCAAGTTCCATTTTTATCATTTTTAAAGATTTTCTCTTCCAATTTTTCGAAATTTTTTATTTTTCTTGAAGAATTTATTAAAGTTAAATAATATTTGAATTCTTTTTTTTCTAAGCGATCTAAAGGTTTTGAAATGAAAGCCTCAATCAATTTGCTTTCCTCTATAGAATATTTTTGCAAGTATAAACAATCAAATAGAGTTTTAGCGCGTGTAGATAATATAATCCCATCTTGTTCCTCAAATCCTATTGCTTTATCTTTCAAAGAAACTGCCCTAAAAATATATTGGCCGAACGTTTTTTTGCCTGAAGTGTAAGTAGTTACCACAGTTATAGAAAATGGCATTTCAGCTGTTAGTTTATGTAGATATAAAGCGCTTGAAAAACCAATGTAACCTTCAAACGTTGATTGAGCTGCAACAAAAACATTAATGATAGGATTTATAGAGTAAATACCTTTCTTTAAACGAAGAAGTTTTCCAGATTTAACAAGCCTGCTTAATGTTGTTTTTAATGTATTTGAGTCACATAATTTTAAACTTTCAAGTAAATCTATGGATGTTATGCCATTAGGTGAATTTTTTACTGCATTTGCTACAAAATCAGTAAGTTTTTTCATAAGTAGATAATAAACAATATGTTTATTTAAGGCTTTTGTTAAAATTAATTAAATTACTATATTTGTTAATTAGACAGTATAAAATCCATTTCTTTTATAAAAGTGGATAATAAACAATTTGTTTACTTACTGCTTTTAATAATTAACAGTTATTTTCAATTATCTTACTATGAACTTACAAAAAATTACTTTCTTCCTAGAAATTTTAGAAGAGCTATTATGTTGTATATTCTAGAAGAACCTACAAGTGTAGTTAATTTTTTAGCATCTTTTACTGCAGCATGATAGAGTGTTGCGTAGTCTTCTCCATTTGTTTGATTTTGTATATGAAGTTCGGATGTCTCAGAATAATCAGTGAATTTTCTGTCTTTTTGAAAACCTATAAGAACAGGTAACACACAATAAGGAGAGGTATTAGAATATAAAACATAACGTGATTCAAAAAATTGAGTATAATGATCTGTAGCTACGTAAAAAGACCATGAATTATTACCACCATGAACAAATAATGTTTTTTCCATTTCTCCTTTTCCAACTTTAAGAGTATTGTGATTATTAGAATAAAATGAGTAATACTGTGATAATTTATATTTACTATTTTCAATAAAAAATCTACTTTCCTTGAGCCTCTCTTTCAAATCTGGATTCTCTATCATAACTGTTAAAACTTCTCTTAAAGAAAGAGGCCTTAAATTATATTTATCAAATAATTTTTTGGATCTTTCATAATTTGCACCGTCTATATTTGCAATAAAAAGTCCAGTCTTATTGAACTCCTTAAAGGGATTTTTTACTAAATCGTCAATATTTTGAGTAGGCAGTGTGGGGGTTTTACTAGCTAACATTTAATTCGAGTACAATTTAAGTCGTTTAAATATTTATATTTTTGCTTATTTAACAAAAACATTTATTTAGTTAAAATCGAGGAGTAGGAGATTTGAACTCCTGTCACCACCTCCCGAAGGTGGTAGCCTACCAAGCTAGCAGAACTCCCCAAAAAATTATAAGACTTCTGCTCCGTTTTTTGTAATTATTATATCGTCTTCAATTCTGGCTCCGCCGAAACCAGGAATGTATATGCCAGGTTCTACCGTAATTATCATGTTTGATTTGAGAAGTTGAGTTAAACCAGGAGAAAAACCAGGACCATCGTGGACTTCTATTCCTATTGAATGGCCCAATGCATGTGTAAATTTATCCTTGTAATAGCCATCATCTGCAGTGTTTATGTAATCAGCTGCAATATTGTGTATTGTGCTTCCTTTTGCGCCTACTTTAATTGCTCTTATTGCTTTTACTTGTGCTTCTTTAACTATCTTTATCATACGTTCTTTTGCTTTGTAATCTTCAGAGTTATTTTTTGCATCGAAAATGAATGTTCTTGTCATATCTGAACAATAATTATTCACTTTTGCTCCGGCATCTATCAATATCATGTCACCTTTTTTGAGTTTTGTATTATCTGGAAAATGATGAGGTAATGCGGCATTTTTACCAAAGCAAACTATAGTTTGAAAAGAAGGTGCAGAAGAGCCCAAAGTTGCAGATAGATTATCAAATTTTGCAGCCAACTCAGCCTCAGTTATATCTAATTTGAACTCTTTTTGAATCATTAACATTGCCCATTTAGTGATACTGACTGCTTTTTTAATATATGAAATTTCTACTTCATCTTTTATAAGACGAGCTTTTTCTAACGCCTGAGAAACATCAGTAGTTTCTTTTATAGAGTATCTTTTTTTAAGTAAGTTGTAAAGTCCAACTGGTAAGAAAAATTCATTTATCCCTATTATTTTATCTTTAAGAATTGAAGATACTTTTGATCTAAACTCACCTTTCATGTCCATAAGAACTACCTCTACTGCTTTTGGAAGTGATTCAACAGCGGTTTCATACTCAAGAGAGGAAGTAAAAAGAGTTGCTTTATTTTTTTCTAGTATTAAATAACTGTATTCAAATAAACCACTTTTTAAACCTGTAACATAAAGAAAGTTTGGATCTGCAGTACCAGTATTCATTAAAAGTATTATATCAGTATTTTTAGCGTAAGAAAATATTTTTTTAATTCTTAAAGTAATTTCATTTTCATCCATTATATCGCCTTGCCTATTTAATGTCATTAAACTTTAATATACAAATTGTAATATATATTTGGTTTTATGTTTGGGAATGGTGTAAGTAGTACTGGTTCCGTTTACAAGAACATGAAAGACCCGGTTTTCCTTAAAAGATACTACAAATTTAAAACAGTTGAATTAATAAAAAATGATGAAATTTATGGTTCATCTCCAACAGATCTTTTTGTAGGTAGAATAGGGTATCCTGATGTTTATATAGGACCTTTAGTACCACCGTCTTTAGGAGATACATCAATAATGGGAACCCCAGAAAGATGGATTGGAAAAACAATACCTGAAATAGTTGAAATGCGATCTATGTTAATAAGAGGAATGCATAGAACAAAGGTAAAAAATGCAGATAATGGAAAAATAGAGGAAATGATAAAGGAGATGGCTCTTTCAGAAAAGTTTGCAACAGTAGATATAAAATTAAAACATAAACCAAATAATGAAATAAGAATGGATGAAAATGGACAACCTTTTGGTCCTAGTGCACCACTAAGCTCTATGAATTTATACAACATAAAAGCGAATACTAAAATAGAGAATGCTTACCTTGATACAGATCTTGGAGCGAATAGAGCAATAATAGAACTTTACGAGAAAGGCATAGAAGTTTCTAAAATTCAAAAGGCTCTTTCCGCAGGAATCTTAGGAAGAAAAAATAATAGGCGATTCGTACCTACTAGATGGAGCATAACTGCCACAGACGATACTATATCTAAAGATAAATTATCTAGAATAAAAGAAATGGAAACTCTAGATTCAGTAAGAATTTATGAACATAATGCACTAGACAACAGATGGATAATAATCTTCATTCCTGGAACGTGGGAATATGAATCAATGGAAGCTTGGTATCCAAATACTACATGGAATGAATCTGGAACGGAGGTTGAGATTGGTGCTTCTTATGAACCATTCGATGGAAGAAAAACATATGCAGAGATAGGAGGTTGCTACTACGCAGCTAGGCTAGCAGTAAGCGAGCTACTTGAAAATAATAAAAAACAAGGAAAGGTAATAATTTTAAGAGAAGTTCATTCTGGATATATAATGCCAGTTGGAGTTTGGAATGTCAGAGAACATGTAAGAGAAACGCTTAAACATACACCAACATATTATGCTAATGTTTCTGATGCATTGCTTTATGCTTCAAAAAAACTTGAAGTGCCTATGAGTATTTGGATAAAGAAAAGTCAATTGTTGAAAAGAGTTTTGTATCAAAAGTTGCTTTCAATTTAAGAATTGATTATTATTCTGTTTTCAATTCCACCTTTTATCTTGAAATGAATATTATCTTTTTTCTTTTCTCCATGTATAATTAGTTTGCAAGATTTATCCTTAAGTAAATCATTGGTCTCTATAACTCCAAACTGGTCAGTACTTGATGTATAAACAACCTCCTCCAAATATAAAATATCAATTAATTTATTTGGAATTGGAAGTAATTCATTGTTTAATAATTTTATTGTAGTTTTGGGATTTTTATTTTCGTATATTTTATCGTTTGAAGTTATTTTTTTAGGAAAATATTTGAGAGTATTAATGAAAATTGATTTAGATACTTCACGTTTTTCGTTGTTAATTAAAATTGGTGTAAAAATACAGGTACCGTTCTTCAAAAGTTTTAATTTTTCAACCACATCATCAAATAAAATAGGTGATAGAATAAGATCATTGAATGCCATTTTAGCAGAGTCTGGGCTTTGTCTGAAGTATAGTTTTAGTTGACACAATCTTCTTATTTCCAAAGCTATATCATTAACATTATGAGTTATAAGAAAAAGACCTATTCCCTTTTTTCTAAAATCTTGTATTCTTTGCATTATGTCAAAAGAAGCTACGGAATCTTCATCTTTAAAAATAAGTTGTGCTTCTTCAAGACACAATAACATCCTCAATTCTTTATCCCCAAAAGTATCGAATTCTTCAGTGACACCATAAATCTGATTTAATATTAATGAATAAAAAAATGGTTTAAGTGAGTTACTAACTTCTGAAAGATCAAATATAACACCATTTTTAAGCAGATCTTTGAAGTTTACACCTTTTGAATATGCAAATTGTTCTTTTTTTAACATTAAACGTATGGGTTCTAATGCTGCTATTATGTTTTCTCCGTGCTTCGAAAGTTTAATTCCCGTGTTTGTTCTTTTTCCATGACGCTCTATAACTTTTTCGATGATTTCTTCATAGACATCTTCGGGTTCCGGAGATTTTGTTTTGTTATAAATTTTGCTAAATGCACTAAGAAGACATTTCTCCATAGCATTTTTATATGGACCAGCATTAGAAGCAGAGGATAAAAGCATTGCTAAATTTTCATAAAATTTTTCTTTGCTTGTAGTGTTTGGACAATTGAAAAATGGTAAAGAAAGTTTTGTTTTGTATAATTTTATTATAAACATGTTTAATTCCATTCCAAAATAATTCCATTCTTCAGTAGGAGAAATTATTCCCAAATAGGGTCTATTTTTAGAAAAAAGTTCTTTTAAAATATGCATTGTAGAAGATGTTTTCCCAGCTCCAGGAACACCAGTAACAAGCGTACCTAAATTAAAAGCATTGCTTTGAAGAAGTATTTTTTCCTTAGTTTCGCTTATTGATTCTTTTAGATAATTTCCTATCAATAAATCTCCAGAAAACTCAGAAAATTCAGTAGAAATAGGTTTTGCTAAGGAAATATGGTCTGAAAAAAATATTGAGGTTGATAACTTTTGTTCGGAAAATGGTAGAGAATTTTTGTTATTTAAAATTTTAAAATTTATATCAGTAATAGAGGTATTAATTAGTCTTGTTTCTAAAAAATATACTTTTGAATTCAGATATGATATTATGTTTTCGTCAGATTCTTTTACAAGTATTGAAAGGGTGTAAGAAAAACCATTGTTTATGAGACATTCATTAACCGTATTAAGAAGTGATAGCAGAACATTTCTTTTCCCATACCCATAAAATAAATCATATTGTTTAGATTCATTTTGAAATCTAAAACTGCTAAATGAGTTTTGTTTATTTGATCTTATTTCTTCTCTACTAAGAGTTGTTTCTAATTTTTCTTTTAAAGATAAAACGTCTTCTTTTTTAGAAGGATAAAAAACAAATGTAATGGTGGAGTTTTTATCAAAAAATAATTTATAAAAATCACTGAATTTTGATAGCGTTTTTCCTTTTGAATCTAGCTCTATTTCATAATATGGTGATATTTCAAGAAGTTTTGATTTTTCATGTGGTAAATCAGTTTCCATCAATGTAAGACCAGTTAAAGCTTTAGATATTTCAAATGCGTCATATTTTTTATCAAGTATCAAGTAGGTTTTAGAATTTTTAAAATCATGATGTAAGGCAAATGGTTTTCCCAGTATTGACTTAATGAATAAATCTTCTTTTAGTAGTTCAGGAATTTGAGTTATAATAAATGCCTTAGAGAACTCCATAATATCACAAAGAACATAAGAAAATCAAAAATATCAATAATAACATATAAAGTGAGACTGAGTTTGAAAAAATTAGTACTTTTTTACTTTTTACAAAAACAAAAATAAGCATAATTGTAGATATTAATAAAAATGTTATATTAAAAAATGAAATAATTTTAAGATAAAAGAATATTGACAATTCTGAGAGTATCATACATAAGAAAATAATAAGTAGCTCTTTTCTGAATGTGTTTTTTCTAAAATTAAATAGAAGTATATTTTCCATTTAACCCACCAGTAAAATTAAAACAAAGCAAAGAATTGCAAAGCCTAGTAATTTTTCAACAAAAAAAGTGTGGATATGATTATCTCTAGATAAAATTAAGGAAAATGAAGCAAACAGACTAAAAATTCCACTAATTACACCCACAAAAGTTTTTATAAAAATTATAATATAGTATATGTTCAAGTAAAGACCTCAGATAGTAATAACCCTAGGTTCTTCAAATAGAAAAGTCCATAAAAGTAAAGAACCTTTTGAATCGAACTCGTTTAATTGTGATAAAAGATGGTTTTTACTTTCTAAAAATACATATGGATTATCTTCAATGTAAGATAAAAAATTAAAGTCGAGTTGTTTATTTTTGTTTAAACGCTTACAGTTTTTAGATATTGTAGATAAATTAAATTTTAAATTATTAAATATTAGAGTTCTTACTTGGGTAGTTTTTAGAGAGATATAATTTCCAAAGTTAATTATTTCGTTATTTTGTAAAAGTATTGTAAAAAATTCTAAATTTTCAAAATCATTTATCTCAAAAATCTCAGATAGACTATATGGAAAGATTTTTTTAGGGATTATTAATTCATTAGTTGTTTTGTCAAAAAGAACAGAGTTTGGAATATTGATATTAATTTTTTTATTGGAGTAGCGTACGGATCGTAAAAGTAACATTATGAAAATACCCATAATAAGTACAAAAAAGTCAGAAAAGAGATAGTAGTTCATCATTTAACCAACGCAAAATCGTTTTTATTTAGCCATTTTACTAAAACCCCAGATGTAATCAGTTCTGAAATTAACTTTTTAAGATGATTTTCGTCAAAACCTAAATCTTTTGATAATTCCTGAACATTTACTCTGTTAGGATACTTTAAAAGAATAAACTTGTGGAAAAGAAGTATAATTTCCGATTTTTTCTTTGATAAATCAAGAGTCAATGATTTGTTCTCTTTTAATAAATTTATATTTCTTTCTGATAGTATTAATTCAGGAGGATTTATGTTCTTTGATTTGTCGGCTATTACTTCAAAATTACTTTTATTGGATAGTGATGCGTTTCTAAAAAATTCAATTAAGTATGGATATAAATCAGCTAATTCTATAGTATAGATGTCTTTCATAAAAGATAATAAAAGTATTAATTTCATCATTGAATCATAAGAATAAAGTGAGGGGAAGGAATTAGAATATGTTATAAAAGCTATCTTATTTTTAAATAATTCTAAAGTTGAATAGTAATCTATATCTGTATTTTTAATCAGATAAATAAGTGAATCTCCGTCTTTTATTAGTTTTAAGTTTTTATGATTAATTAAATAAGATTTTATTTTTTCAAATGTAACATCTGTTTTTGCATTTATCTGTATCTTTGAAGTAAAATTATATTTTTTAGCTTTAGATAACATAGGTTACACCGTTTAAAGCTATTGCAAAAGAATCAGCTATTTTGTTATGATCAAGTCCAAGGCCAAGTAATCCAGAAAGTAACTCTAATCTATCTGCATTTAACTTAAGTAGTTCCAGAATTAAAACGTTTAAATCAATAGTGTTATTCATTTCTAATTTGAGAATTAAATTAGATGGATCATCTTTTGAAACTTTATGTATTAATTTTTCTATTTTGTCTTTTTTTATTTCAATCATATTATTACCCATAGATAAATTTATTTTTTTAGCAATATTTACCCCGATTATTTTATTTATTTCAAAAATTCCTCTTTTATCAGAGTTGTAAACCATTATGGCAATACAATTACCAACATTCAGATTTTGGATTTTTTCTACATAGTCCAAAGGTATTTGGTAATTAATTTTTAATTTTTCTAAAGTTTTCATATTTTGTGTTCTAAAAACAAATAATGAAGCGAAGTTTGAAAGAATTTTTTGATCTACGTCTTCTATTATCTGTGAAGATAGTATTACACCGACAGAATATTTTCTACCTTCTCTTATTAAGGTGTTAATTTCAGAATGTTCGTCGAGGACTTTCCAAGCTTCATCGATTATTATAAAAAATTTATTTTTAGAACCTATTTTTCTTGATCTCATTATTTCAACTAGAAATGAAATATTTTGTGTAGCGGTGATTATTTTTTGTTTTTCATCTAATTTTTCTAAATTTAAATAAAAAATTGAATTTTCATTTTTTTCAGATGAGTTTTTAAAAGAAACTTTTGAGAAGTTCTTTGCATTTATAAAATTTGCAAAAGAGGAATATTCTCCAGTGAAATCTAAAAGAAAAATTGTAGAATTTAAACAACCAAATAGTTTTAACATTAAATTTTTGACCATGAATGTTTTACCACTACCTGTCATACCTACTACAAAAATATGTGGATTTATAAGATTTTCAAAGTCTAAGAAAAAAGGTTTTGACATTATAGAAGAGCTACCTAAATAAATACCATTTTTAGAATTTTTAAGTATCTGATCAAATTTCTCTTCTGGTTCTTTAGGAATTATTAAAAGTTTTGAAAGGCCAACGCTTCCTATAAGATTTGTCTTCATAAAATCAACTAAAAAATTCGAGAAGTCTTTCTCCCCTAATAATCTCATATTCAAGTTTAAGAGCTGCTGAAAATGTATCTGCTATTCTTTGAAGTGTTTTAAAAGACTGTGTAGATGCATCTCCTTCATTATTGGAAGTAGAAAAAGATTTTATTAATATAGAAACATCAAATGACTTTCCAGACGAACGAATACTTTCTATTTCTGATTCTAATATTTCAATTTCTCTTTTTACAAGATTTATTTTGTCACTTTTATTTTCTTTGATTTTTGTTAATAATATTTCTTTCATTTTTTTCTTTGTTTCTAAAGGCTCAAGTAATTTTTCTTTATTTAATTCATAAGAGTAAATAGAGAACTCAAACGGTTCATGGATTGCCTCTATTAATGATTTCATAGAATCAGAGGATATATTTGATTGGCCATACTGCTTAATTTCAGCTATTGAAACACCAATGTATTCAGAACCTTTTCTTTTGAAGACAGAGGTTAAGGAAGAACTTAGGGTGTAATTATTTGTTATTTCAATAATTTTTGATTTTTTAATTAAATAATTATTTATTATATGACCAGAATGAAGATAGATTAGTGAAAATAGAAGAAGAATTGAAGATATCAATATTAAATAAAAGGAACCTGAAAGAATAGTAATTAAAAGAAAGATTATTGATGTAATATAAAGCACATAAAAAAGTAATTTATTGAATAACTCATTTTCTTTCATTTAATCACTATAAAATATTGAACTTCCCAAAGAAAGCTTCTGAACCTAATATTTGAGAGAGTTCTCGTATAGAAATACCTGTTAAAATCAAGCTAAATATTGGCAAAATAAAGACATAAACTATAAAATAACTGATTGCACTGTAAAGATAATTTATTGTAGAAGATATAGAATTAGATAAAGATGTTATCCCATTAGTTATTACATCAACTAAACCAGTCAATAAAGTACTGTTACTATTTTGTGCTTCAGAACTTGTTGATAGTATAGTATTCTGAAAGTTTTTTGTAGATAAAGTAACTTCAGATAATGAAGTAGAGTTTATGTTTGTAGAAAATGACGAAGCCATACTCGCATTTAAAACATAAGATAAGGGTAATACTACATATAAACCAATAGCCACTGCTATTAAAAAACCACCTAACTTTCTAGTAGGATAAAATGATCTAAGTATCATACCTGATGGAAGAATTAGGGATAATGCAGAAAATGCTATTACTGTTATTATTGCAGCTTGAACAAGAATGCTTATAGAAAGAGTTCCTAGTATTCTTATTAAATACTGTATTTGAGATATCAATGGATTTACAACATACGATAGAGATATAGTCACTATAACTAGGTCTATTTTTGATGCACCAACTAAACCAAGTGCAGTGTTTAGAGTTATTAAACCAACCATCATGCCGGTAACACTAGATAAAACAGAGTAGTGTTGAACTCCGTCAAAAGTATATGGAGTTGTTCCAACTAAATAGTTATTTGCAAGACAAAGTGCGGGATTTTGAGAAAGAACTGAACTGCAACTAATAGTAGTATTATTACTCAAGGTTAATTGATTTAAAACAATTCCTAATGCTCCATTACTTGAAAATAAAAGAAATAAACTTCCAACTATTATTCCATTAAATAGTGACTCAATTAATTCTTTTTTGCCAAATTCTTTTAATTTCCTTTCATTTAGAGCATAACCTAATCCAAGAGTTATTCCACCTATAGATAACATTATGGCAATTAAATAAATTACAATATTGTAGCCATAAGCTGTAAAACCAATACTCAATGATTACACCGTATTTGAAGTAAGATTAGCTATTGTATTTGCAGTTGTATTTGTTAATAAATGAGTTGAAGCTACTGCTAAACCTGTTGAAGCAACAGATAAAACAGCAACTATTATAGCTCCAATTATAATATCTATAGATGCACTGTGAAGAGTAGCTCTTTTATAAGTTGGAAATAATTGACCTAACGCATAAAATATTCCAGCTATAATGAAAAGTACCGCACTAAGAGTGGGACCTATTTGAGCCAGAATACTTTGTACAGAATTAAGTGTAGTTATTATATCAAAAATTTGAATAGTTGTTGAACCCATAACTGGTTTAACACTTATTAAAAACATAAATGCAATTATAGGCATAGGCATCAGACCAATTACCCTCTTTCCAGACAAGATATTTCTTATATCCATATATATAACCTTATACTAAAGTATTATATGTTATACTTAAATATATAAATCTTTCTGATTTAGAAAGGTTTAAATCATTAAATAACAAGGTATAACTGGCGATACTTTGCATAGATATATGAAAGGAGCGAGGAGTGAACGAGAACTGCTTAATATATTTTATAATATGGGCTACTCTGTCCTTAGAAGTGCAGGTTCTGGAGTTAATTCATTAGGACCGGATATAATAGCAATAAAGGATAAAATTTGTATCGCAATAGAATGTAAGGCCTGGGAAAAAAATAGATTAAGTATAGATTTAGATGGATACAAAAAACTCTTTGATTGGGAACAAAATACTAAATTTCCTACATATGTAGCTTGGAGAATGAATGGAAAAGGTTGGTTTTTTATAAAACTTGAAGAACTTAAGCAAGGAGAAAGGGATTACAGCATAACAAGAATAAAAGTTCTTGAGATGAATAGAATTTTAGATAATATACTACCTTGGAAACGAGAAGATAAAGAAATTCTTGAAAGTAATGATTTTAATTCTGAAAACTTAGTTTTAGTAGATCAAAAGTAACCAAGAGTATTTCCATTTTTTCTTAACCATCTTCTTTTTTCTTTATAATCTTGACATGCCAAGGATACATTTTGCCAGAAGTTTTCATCGTGATTAGAAAAACGTATATGAGAAAGTTCGTGTATAATTACATAGCGTATAATTTCTTCTGGAGCAAAAAGGAGTTTAAAGTTTAAATGTATATTTCTTGTACTTCTACTATAACTGCCCCATAAACCATTTTGATGGTGTATTTTTAACTTATTGTAATGAAAATTATAATGCACATTGTTTATACTTTCTATTAAATTTTGTAAGTAAGGAATAAATTCCTTGGATAAGGCTTTTTTAGCAGTACGCGAAATAATATCTTCGTTGTTTTTGTCTTTAAAAGAATTAGGTATTTTTATTTCCAATACAGATCCTTTGATCTTTGTTCTAATTCTTTGTGTATCTGAATATTTAACCATTACAGTAAAGGTTTTCCCCAAAATTGAAATTGTTGAATTTTCCTTTATTAAGAATTTCTTTAGTTTTAAAGCATTAAGTTCAGTTTGATCTAACTTTTCTAGTTTTTTAACTAATTTTACTTTAATTCTCTGTGCTGCAGCTAATTTTTCTTTTTTATTCAGTCGTTTTGGAATTCGTATGAACATTGCTCCATTGTTAATCTTTGCTGAAATCGATTGTCCTTTACCTTCCTTGATAAAAACATCAAACTCAATCCCATTTATAAGTAATTTTTCTGGAAGAAATCTCATTTCAGAATTTTTATTACCAAATAGCATTGTTCACGTACCTTTTAAAGTATAAAGATAATGAGTAATTAAACTATACTTATTGCTATTTCACACTGAGCAAAGTATTTACTAGTACCATACACTGTTAAATGATCAGGAGTTATTATGATATGATTATATGTACTATAATTAAGAGATATAGTAGGTTCTGAAGCTATTGACTTTTGACATGAAGATGCATTTGTTGTTACAGGATTTAGCACATGTCCAAGACCATTTGGGGCGTATGTACAACTAGTCGCATTTAGTACATAAAAATCGATAGTGCTTGCATTTCTTTTTAGTGATGAAGTTTCAGCGTGAACTAAATCTGTTGAGCATTGAGATATATTAGCATAATCACTTCCGTTTATGTATTGAGAAGCTATTGCTATTCTTTGAGCAGAGTTGAAGTTTGATTTGAATGTAGCAAATGAAGTAGGGTTAAAATTATAAAAAGCAAGGATTAACACAGCTATTACAACTATTGCAACAGCTCCAGTTACAACGTATGAAAACATTCTTTTTTTACTTCTCGTATTTGCTTGTTTTTCTTTTTTTGAATCTTGAATAGTATTTTGTCCTTTTGACTGTGTAACCTTTGTTTTTGTATCCTTTGATTGTTTCTTTTCACTGTTTGTTTTATTTTCTGATTTTGCCATATTATAACACCAGTTATTGCTTTACAAAGTAAGAACCATAACATGAATTAATGAACTGATTTGTACCCTTTATTGAAAGAACGGTTCCATACATTGAGTATAAATTAATTGATGAAGAGTTAGTTATAGACATAGAAATAACTGGAACTCCTGCCCTCGCAAATGAGTTCATACACTCGCTAGTATTCATTAATCCCGGAGAACATGAACTTCCAGATATTGTATAAATTTTTGATGATAAATCTAAGGATTTTGCAGTGCTGTTTATCTCAGCTGCACATAAAGTAATTGATGGAGTTTGAGTTCCATTCATAACTATTATTACAGAATGTGATGAA
>JAJZMZ010000026.1 GCA_021848095.1 Microcaldota archaeon
TTTTATTGTTTCTAAAATAAGTTTTTCAGATGTTTTAATAAAAAGTCCTACTTCCTCTTTTGAAGGCATTTCTTTAGATTTTATTTTTAATAATTCTTTTTCAAGTACTGACAATTTACTTTTTATTTCTGCAATTTCTTTTTCTAGAAGTATTTTTTTATTTTTGAGTGCTTTCTTTTCTGTTAGTTCTTTTTCTTTTTCTTTTGAAACGTTCTTAAGTTCAGAAACCTCTTTATTTAAAGTAAGTGTGTGTTTTTCAAGATTAGTTATTTCTTCAGATAATGTTGAAATAGAATCTTTTGTAGTCTTTATATCGAAGTTTTGTATTATTTTTTCAGACTCTCCGACCATATCCTTTACTCTATTAAGTAGTGTTCCGGAATTTTCTTGAGCAGTTGCAAATTTATCTATACCTAATAAATTATCTATTTGCTTTTTCCTGTCAGAAGCTCCAACTTCAAGAAAATAATCCAATCTATTTTGTTCTGAATAAACTGCTCTTGAGAACACATCATAATCTATTTTTAATGCGTTTGTTATTTCTTCAGTAACACGTTCGGGCTGTGATTGAAGATAACTTCCGTTCTTTTCTAATCGTGCCTTTGCAGAATCATGGATTGAAATTGTTCGCTCTACCACATACTCAATACCTTCTATAGTAAATGAAAGTTTAACTTTTGAGGTATTTTTTTGATCTGGCCTATTACGTATAAGTAAATTCGTTTTGGTTCTCCTATTTTTTATTCCTGGAAATGTGCCAAATAATGCAAATGAAATAGCATCTAATACAGAACTTTTTCCAGCTCCCATCTGACCTATAAAAATATTTGTACCTTTAGAAAAATTTATGGCTGTTTTACCATGAGCCTTCCAATTTTCCAGTTCTAAGTAATTAAGCATTTAACCCAATATAATTCACATTTATATTATTTATTACTTTTGAAAGTATCAAAAATAGAAGTATTTACAAAATCCTTAAAATAAAGGCATATATATATTTGAAAAACAGATATATTAACATGTCCAACTTACAAAAACCTTACATAGAGCCATTAGCAAGAGCAGCTTTAGTAAAGGATATTAGAGGATCTATAACTGAGATAATAAGAGGTAGAAAAAGAGACCCTAGTACAGCTAAAAAGAAAAAATCTACAAAAAAAGTAAGAAATATAACACATTTAACTGCAAAGATGATAGGAGATCTTTATGAAAAGATGTCAGGCACGGCAAGCGAAGGAGAAAGTTATACATTTGCAGTTGGAAAGGATGCGTATATGTTAAGACGAATAAAGGACTTAATTTCAAAAGGACATTTAATAAGAAAAACTGATGCAAAAAAAGTTTTAGAGATCTATAAAAAATTCTTCCCAAAAGAAGCAGAGAAAATAAAACTCTAAAGCTCTTTTATTACTCTTTTTGATTTATCTAATTCTTTTGATGCTTTTTTAACATGATCTAGTATTATGTCAAGGCTTTCTAAAACTTCAAATTTCAAATCAGAAGATGCTTTTTTATTTTTTGATATTGATGATCTTATTTTGAGCACTTTTTTATAATGAGTTTTTAACTCTTTAGACATGCCATCGAATAATTTGTAATCTAAAAATAATTCATTATTTTTTGTATTCCTTGATTTCATTTGATCAACAAAGACATTGTGTAACTTATATTTTTAAATATATCGGTTATTAAAAAGTTTAAAACTAAAGTTAAGGATAAGCAGTAACTGTTCACCAATTTGATAAATTAGTAAATCAAAGCTCCTATTACTACGAGAATGATCATTATTTCCCACAATATGAAACTGATTAGTATCGGTTTGTCTTTGTGCGCAATACCATAACATATCCATGGTAAAGTAACTATGAACATTAATGCCCAAGAAAGTGCAGATACTCCTGCAGCACTATGAGTACCAAAAATCTGATAGATTTGTGGCAGTACAGTGAATGGTCCTATGACACCTATTATAAAAGTAGTCTTATCTAAAAAGTGTATATACCCATTTTTCTTTGGAGACAGTCCGTCAGACGAATGACGTTTATGTTCTTTACTTCTCTCGTATTTATGTCATAGTCCTAAATAATGCATAAACAAAAAATAGAAGAAATTATTTTTAATTGTTTTTATAACAAGAATTTCTTTTGATGAAATTTAAATGTTAGTAGTTCGCCAGGGTAGGGATTTGAACCCTAAAGCCCCGAAGGGCACTGGTTGGCTTGTCGCATCATCAAATCAGCTCTTGATATTTTAAAAACTCAAGACCAGCGCGTTACCAGATTCTGCCACCCTGGCATATATAAAAGTAAATACATTTTGTTCGGATAGATATTTTAAGCTTTCTTACGGATATATTACTGTGTTTGTGTGAGTAGCAAGGATAAAATAGTACATAAAGAGGAACGAGTTCTAGTTCTTGTTAGCGATATAGATAATGATCTGTATAGAAAAACTAGAATAAACGGACCTTTACTAGGCAAAGTACAGGTGCTTAACGGCGCTACACAGCTAGCGATAGCAGATCCACAAGACACAGACTCAAACGCTATGTTTGAAGCAGTAAGAATGTATGATGAATTAAAGGACAAGGGCTACTCAGTAAATGTAGCTGCTATAACAGGAGCAGAGAGCGAGGGCTACGAAGCAGACAGAGAGATAGTAAGACAGCTAGAGCTAGTCTTAGAGAGATATAAAGCGGATTCATGTGTTTTCGTAACTGATGGTGAGAGCGATAAAAGAATACTACCTATGGTAGAAGCTAGAGTAAAAGTAAACAGCATAAAGCTAGTAATAGTAAAGCAAGCAGAAAACTTAGAGAATACTTACTTCACAGTTCTTGAAAAGCTTAAGGAACCACATTATGCAAGAATAATTTTTGGAATACCGGCAATTCTTTTGCTTTTATTTGCAGTTAGTTATATCGCAGGAACAGGTTGGGAACTTCCAATTGGATTAATAGGTTTGTACTTATTATTAAAGGGTTTTGGACTTGAAGACTCATTAATAGAATCATTCAGAAGCTTTGGATTCAGTATTGATAGAATGAGCTTCGTTTTCTATCTTGCTTCTATAATTTTTATAATTACAAGCTTTTTCATAGGTATTGGAAATTATCAAGATCAATTAAGATTAGTGAATAATCAAAATATGGCGCTCTTTTATGGAATACAAGGTTTCTTAATATTATTACCATTAGTATTTCTACTATACTTAATAGGAAGATTAATCGATACAAAAACTTCTAGACATTTGTTTAGAGGTTATAAATACATGATTTATATAGGTTCCTCATTTATCTTTTGGGTTTTGATTTACTCGTTTATGTCATGGTTAATCGGAAGTATCTACTTTAGTCAGTTTATCAACTACTCAGTATTTGCAATAGTAATAGGAGTAACAGTATCAATGCTTGCAGGATTTCTTAAGGGAAGAGCAATAAGAGCAAAGAGATTAAAGGACAGATTAGTAGTTAATGAGTTAGGTGCACTCATAGGTAAAATAAGCAAGGTAGATCAAAAGCACGGAAGATTAATAATAAATACAAGCTTTGGCAATCCGGTTAATTACAGTATAGATAGAATAGTAGATATAAGCGATAAAGTAGTTATAAAATAAATAATTAACCAAAAATACTTCCCAATCCTTCTTCGCTTGAGCTTCTTTCTCCTTCTACAAGTTTTATTACTTTTTCCTCTGTTTCTTTGTCAGCTCTTTCTATGCTTTTTATAGTATTTTTTAGCTTTTTATCTGCTTGTTCCAAGAATTCGTCTGAAGCACTTAAGTACAAATAAGATTTATTTCTGTCAAGACCTATTGAAACGCCATCTTTAATATTGTAATCTTGTCTTGCAAAAATTATATTTGCTTCAGGATCTTTTTTAATCTCTGCTATTTTTTCTTCACTTAATGATTTATCTAAATAAGGATCGTATGACATTAATTTAGTTAATGCATTAGTTTCTGCAGCATCACAAGTATAAACTCTTGAAGGCATTAGACTCACTATTTAATTAACTTTGCAGTTACTGTTCCTTCTTTTCCAGGTCTGTTTGTTATTACTGCTTTTCCTCCTTCTGTTTCTATTACAGTTCCTTTGGTCATTATTTTTAATCTAGCAAAGTTTCTGTTATCTTTTGACTCTACAATAGAGGTTATTTTTACTTTTTTATAACCTTTGTCAGTTAAAAGATTTGCAAATGCAGCGTATTTTAATTTATTTTTAAGTACTCCGCCTCTGCCTCTTACTTTACTAATTTTGTTTTCACTACCTAATTTAGTACTAGCGAAAAAACCGCCCATTTCAAAGCGTTTTTTATCTCTATTCTTTTTCTTTAACTTTCCATTTCCTTTTAACTTTCTTCCTGATTTATTATGAAGTTGTGATCCAAATTGGCTCATGCTAACAACCTGTATATATTACTTTATATATATGAAACATAAATAATATATTATGATTGGTAAGGAAGCATACTCAAAGTTATTTGGTTTTGAAGCGAAATCTACGTTAGAAATTAAGGCTTTGGTAGAGTTATCAAGTAAAATTTCAGATAAAGATTCATTTATATTACTTTTAGACAAGAAAGAAATAGTTAAAAAACGAGCTGTTCCAGCTTACTTAAATGGAGTTTTACACTTAAAAGAAGAATTAATGAGAACAGAATCGTTAGAAAAAGAAATTTTAATACTTATATCAAACTTTAAAGACATTAGAAAAGCAGTTGAGGATGTAGGGGCTAAAACAAGTAATGGTTTTATTGTTTTGTCTAACTCTAAAAAAGATCTCGAGGAGTTCATTAAAAAAGGTAAAGTAAATATTTTAAACGAGTTAATGTTAGAGTTAGATTATGAAGCTGCAAGTAATGTTCTTTCTAAAAATTTATCTTAATCTTTTTCTTTTTTATCTTCAGAGTTATTTATTCTGTTTTTTTCATTTCTTGTCATGAGATTTGACCATAAAGGTGCCATACGCTTTGTTACAGGATTTAACATTGAAGATAATGGTTTCTTTGATTGACCAAAATCATCAATTGTTTTGATGTCATTTTGCTTTAACTTCCAGTCTAAAGAATCTAAATTTTCCAGTAGATGTTCTCTAGAAGAAAACTTAGGTATCGCACATAAATTTTCTTTTTGTAATAACCAATTTAATGCCACTTGAGTAGGAGTCTTATCATATTTACTTCCTATTTCATGAAGTAAAGAAAACATTTCCTTGTATTTTTCTTCGAATAATTTTCCAGAGCCTAAAGGACTGTATGCAATTATTGATATTTTGTTTTTTCTACAGAACTCTGAAAGAGAATCGCCTATATCTCTAGTTAATACACTATACTCAATTTGATTAGAAACTATCTCATATTTTTTCATAGAACTCATTGCTTCTTCTAACTCAGATATTGAAAAATTACTAACGCCTATGTACCTTATTTTGCCTTCGTCTACAAGTTTCTCCATCGCCTTCAATGTTTCAGAGATCTTAACGCTAGGATTAGGCCAATGTAGTTGGTATAAATCAATATTTTTAATTTTTAGCTTTTGTAGACTTTCAGAACATGAACGTAGTATATCTCTTTCATGAAAGTTATGAGGGGAAACCTTTGTAGCTAAAAAGACGTTTTCTCCTTGAATCGCTTCTCCTACAATCTCCTCGTTTTGATACATCTGTGCCGTGTCAACTAAATTTATTCCATTGCTCAATGTTTCTTTAATAATTTTTATTGCCTTGTCTTTATCGGAACCTAACTTCCATGTACCTATTCCTAACTTAGATAACTTTTCATTTGTATTTCCTAATTTTATAAACTGCATAAAATCACATGATCATTTAAAAGTGAAATATTAATATAGTTGAGATATAAGCACACAGAAAGCTTATCACAGCCGTAAATATCCATGTAAATACTATCGTAAATAAAGGTTTCTTTAAGATTAATTTTGTTTTATAGCTACTTCCTGCACCGTAAATGCCAGATGTTAATGTTTGTGTATTAGATAATGGAACACCAAAGAAAGTTGCTATCTCAACTAAGAATACAGAAACAAATTGAGTAACGACGGCATTCGCATATCTCAATGGTATAATATCATTCCCTATTCTTTTTATTTCTCCAGAGCTAAGAAATATACTTCCAAATACTATTCCTAAAATTATAACAAATAAAAATAATGGATTTTTAGGTAGAGAAGCATAGATCAAACCTATTGTATTTGCGCCCAGTGTAAATGATGTAAAAAATGCCAATAGAATTAATGTAACTCTAAATGCAGAAATACTTCTCCAAATATTCTTTTTAGGAGTTAAACGTTTTAACCAATGCATCATCAAATAACTTAATACAAAGGACAAGATAGCTGCTAAAATCCAAAATATTATTATCAAATAAGTAAAGTTTATATTTATATTTCCATATGCAAAACTTACACCTAACAAAGCAGAAGTGAATGTTATAGATAATGATTCGGGTACACGTTTTTTGTGAGCAAAAAGAAATATAACTATAGATATTGAAAAAACAATGAAGATAAAGTATTGATTACCAGTTAAAACTATCTTGCTTATACTACTACGTAAAAAACTCCCTTCAAATAAAAGGCCCATCAAGTAACCAAGTATTCCTATCAATACCCCATATATCCTCCTAACTATTCTTGAAGAGATTAATGTCCCTGAACAAACAGAAAGGTTATTTCCAGAAGTTAACGCAGTTAGTATAAAAATAAGGATAAACTCAATTATAATCTGTAACTCTGAAAACAATCAAATCACAGAATAAAATAAGCAGTAGTAAATTAAATAGGCTTTGTTAAAAATTTTCAAAGAAAGTAGAGTAAGATTAAATTACGGTGCCATCAATTTTTCTTCTTTTTCTCATGCCTAAATATCCGACAGTTGCATTTTTACCAATATTAGCAGTTGGAAGTATTTGCACTCTTCCTAGAACTACTACATTTTCATTAAGATAAACATCATTTGGAACTATTGATGTGCTTTGTACCCAACCCCCGCCATTAGGATGTCTTTTAAATTTAAATGAGCAGTGGTTTGACCTATAAGTATAAATACTTTCAGAAGAAGATTTTTTTCTTAAAACAGAACATAACTTTTCTTGTATTGGGCCCAATTTATCCATATGTGCCCCATGTATTTCCATTAATCTACGTCTTTCTTCTAATCTTTTCTCTCTTAACGCAGATATTTCTGAATTTGAATTAGACTTACCATTAAATAGACCGTTAGTTGGTAAAACATGTTTATGATTTTTTTCAGATACCATAAATAACAATTATGTTTTGATTTTTAGATATTTATACTTTAGTAATAAGGTCTACACAACTTATGAGAGGATATTTAAATATTAAAGGTAAATTATAACTAGGTTATACTAACGTTAATAGTAGGATAAACTAAGGATTAACTAAGGATTAACGTAGGTATTAAGAGAGTATTAAAATGGAAAGTAATTATGAAATAGCTACAAAAAAGATACTTCCTATAGTAAGAGGAATGTTGATACTTGAGCTTAAGAATAAGTATAACAAAACCGAGGAAGAGATAGCTAAAAAGTTAGGCATAACCCAAGCAGCAATAAGCAAAAGACTCAAAACATTAAGTCCAGAGTCAATTAAAAATAATGAGTACTATAGTAAAATAGATATGAAAATGTTTGAGGAGTATTCACGTTTGATTTCCGAGGGAAATGAGACCGCGGAAAGATGCATATGTGCAGTTTGTACATCCCTCAATGATTTCGGATGTAAGTTTTCAAGTATTAAAAAGAATGTTTAAGTGTTTTTATGGTAAATGAACGGGAAGAAGTTTTGCAGAAAAATGAAGAGTATAAAGAAAGATATGGTTTTAGTGAAAAGGTAGAGTATCACGACTTTGAAAAAGGTCTTTCAGAAGAAGTAGTTAAAAAAATATCAAAAATAAAAAATGAACCAGAATGGATGTTAGAAAAAAGATTAACAGCATTGAAAATATTTGAAAGTAAACCTATGCCAAAGTGGGGAGCTGATTTAAGCGGGATTGATTTCCAAGATGTTTATTATTATAGAAGTCCCAAAGCTCTTGAAGCTAATAAATGGGAAGATGTTCCTGCAGATATAAAACGTACATTCGATAAGTTAGGAGTTCCAGAAGCTGAACAAAAGTTCTTCGCAGGAGCAGAAGCACAGTTTGACTCTTCTGTAGTTTACTCTCACGTAAATAAAGAGTTAGAACGACAAGGGATTATATTTACAGACACAGATACTGCAGTTAAAAAGTACCCAGAGTTAATGAAAAAATATTTTGGTACGGTTATACCATCTACAGATAATAAATTTGCAGCTCTAAATACAGCTTGCTGGTCTGGTGGAAGTTTTATTTACATACCAAAAGGAGTAAAGGCTACGATGCCACTCAATGCTTACTTCAGAATAAATGCAGAAGGTTCTGGACAGTTCGAAAGAACATTGATAATAGCAGACGAAGGAGCTGATGTAACGTATATAGAAGGTTGTACAGCGCCAGTATATGCTAAAAACTCACTACACTCTGCGATAGTAGAGCTAGTTGCCCTCAAGGGAGCACATATACGTTATGTAACAATACAGAACTGGTCAAAGAATGTTTATAACTTAGTAACACAACGAGCTCATGTTCAAGAAAATGGAAGAGTAGAGTGGATTGATGCTAACATAGGAAGCAAAATAAATATGAAGTATCCTAGCATTTATCTTATGGGTAAAGGTGCAAGCGGTGAGGTTCTTTCAGTTGCAGTAGCAGGAGATGGACAGGTACAAGATTCTGGTGGAAAGATTTACCACTTAGCTCCAAATACAACATCAAAAATAATTTCAAAGAGTGTATCAAAGGGTAGTGGAGTTAGCACATTTAGAGGTTTACTTCACGTAGCTAAAAATGCTGAGAACTCAAAAGCTCACGTTTCATGTGATGCACTTTTATTAGACGGACTCGCAAAAACAAACACCTATCCATACAACCAAATAAACAGAAGCGATGCAATAATAAGCCACGAAGCAAAGATAGGGAAGATAAGCGATGAGATGATATTTTACATGATGTCAAGAGGTATTTCAGAAGAAGATGCGGTAGCAATGATTGTGTTAGGTTTCATAGATGATCTTACAAAAGTACTGCCTATGGAGTACTCATTGGAACTTAAACGATTAATAAAATTAGATACAACAGGAGGAGTAGGATAACGATATAAAAAGGTAAAGAAACATGGAAAAGTATAGTATATTCAGAGATAATGCATTTAAATTATATAGCGAGTTGCCCGACGAGTTAAACGAGTTATATACAAGATATTACTTACCAGTTAAGTTACCAAATCTTGCAGAGTCAAAACAAAGTTCTGTAGAGGAACTTAAAAAAAGAATTGAAGAGATAGAGAAAAAAACAATGATGAAGTTTGATTTGATATTCTCAGATATTTACGAATTAAGTAAATCAGAATCAGTAACAATAAATGAAATGAGTTCTTTAGGAAAAGAGTTAGAAAATAAAATATTCAAAAGTGAAGATAATAAACTTGCTGCGTTTATGAATGGAACCGCTAAAAAAGCAGTAGTAATTAAACACAATAAAAACAGCAAAAAAGAGTTGAATATGCTTTTTATAAATTGTTCAGATACAGCTTTTCAAGTTTTATTTGATGTTGAAGATGACTCAAAGTTAAATGTTTCACAAATATTCACCTCAGGTTCAAGTGATAAAAATGTTTCTTCTGTTTTGCAGGAGTTTAAAGTAGGAAAAAATGCAGAGTTGGAGGTAAACGTAATTAACAACTGTGATGACAAAACGACATTTATACATCTTTCAAAAGGAGAAGTAGAAGATAATGGAAAGATAACCGCAAACTTTATTTATAATGGAGGTTGTTTTACAAAATCAATAAATTATCTTGACGCAAAAGGAGAAAACAGCTCCGTTAATGCAACTGAGATGATTTATGGTTCAATAAGACAGGAATTTGACGTTAACACATACTTAACAAACTCAAAGAAACACACAAAGACGCACTTAGAAACAGGGGTTGTTTTAGATGGAGAGTCACGTTGTGTTCTAAAGGGTTATGCAAAAGTAGATAAATGGACAAAAGGAGCATTTTCAAGAATAAATGAACGAGGAATAATAATTAGCGAAAAAGCACACATAGATGCATTACCTGATATGTCAATAGATTACAGTGATGAGGTTTCTGCAACGCATAGTGCAGCTACTTCACCGATAGATAAAGAAGCTTTGTTCTACATAGTTTCTAGAGGAATAGAGGAAAAAAAAGCACGAAAAATGTTCATTAGTTCATTTATTAATAAGTACATTTCAAGTATTAAAAATCCTAAAACAAAAGAAGTTGCTTCTTCAATTGTTTTGAATAGATTAGAAAATGATAATTACGGTATTTTTCAAGAAGTAACTCCAAAAGATGTTTGGAGTACACAAGAAAAGGTGTAAAATATGAAATTAGAGATAAAGAATTTACATGTTGAAATTGATGGCAAAGAAGTAGTGAAGGGCGTTAACTTAACTATAAATGAAGGAGAGATGCACGTCATAATGGGACCTAATGGTTCAGGAAAAACCACTTTGGCAAAAACAATAATGGGACATCCTCAATTAAAGATAACAAAAGGAGAGATACTAGTTGATGGAACAAGCATTAATGAGTTAAAGCCAAATGAACGTGCAAAGTTAGGAATATTTTTACAGTTCCAGAATCCTGTTGAAATAGAGGGATTAGGATTATTGAATTTCTTGAATACCGCAAGAGGAGCCATAACTGAAAAGCCTTTGCAATTTAAAGAGTTCATGTCAGAAATTAAGAGTACAAGTAAAGATCTTGCATTAAAAGAAGAGTTAATAGGAAGATCATTAAATCATGGGTTCTCAGGAGGAGAAAAGAAAAAAACAGAGATTTTACAGATGCATGTTTTGAAACCAAAATTAGCAATACTTGATGAACCAGATTCAGGATTAGATATAGATGCATTAAAAGTTGTTGCAAAAAACGTTGACTCGATGCAAAAAGAAAAAAAGATGAGTTTATTAGTCATAACGCACTATAGTAGAATATTGAATTATATGGAACCTCAATTCATTCATGTAATGCGCGATGGAGTAATTGTAAAGGAAGGAGGTAAGGAGCTAATACATGAAATAGAAGAAAAAGGTTACAATGAATAATTGATAAAATGGAACTCGATATTGAAGAAATAAGAAAGGAGTTCCCAATTTTGCATACAAAAAATATGGGAAAGGAGTTAATTTATTTAGATAGCGCAGCTACTTCTCAAAAGCCCAATTATGTAATAAATGCAATAACAGAGTATTACAAAGAATACAATGCAAATATTCACAGAGGCTTATACGACATATCAGTAAAAGCAACAGAGGAGTATACAAAATCAAAAGAAAAGGTAGCTTCATTTATTGGTGCAAAATCTTATAGAGAAATAGTATACTGTAAAAATGCAACTGACGCAATAAATTTAGTTGCTTTGACATGGGCTGAAAATAATATTTCTGAAGGAGATAAAATTTTATTAACAAGAATGGAACACCATAGTAACATAGTTCCATGGCAACTCCTCGCTAAAAGAAAAAAGGCGGTTATAGATTACATAAACGTAGAAAACGGAGAGCTAGATTTACACGATTATGAAGAAAAACTGAATGATGACAATGCGCCAAAGTTAGTTTCATTTACACATGTATCAAATGTATTAGGCACAATAAACAACGCTAAAGAGATAACTAAAAAGGCTAAAGAAAAAGGAGCTATTGTCGTAATAGACGGAGCTCAGTCTACACCGCACATGAAGCTAAATGTAAAGGACATAGGTTGTGACTTCTTCGCCTTTTCAAGCCATAAAATGCTAGGCCCTGCCGGAATAGGAGTATTATATGGAAATGAAGAGTTACTAGAAAAAACAGAGCCAATAATCGGAGGAGGAGACATGATCAGAAGCGTTGATTTCTATAGATGCACATGGAACGAGCTACCTTGGAAGTTCGAAGCTGGAACAGCAAATATAGAGGGAGGAATAGGCTTAGGCAAAGCTATAGAGTACATAGAAAGGATAGGCATAGACAACATAAGAAAGCACGAAGTAGAGCTTACTAAGTACGCATTAGACGAGCTAGCTAAGGTAGAAGGCGTTGTTGTTTATGGTCCTAGAACAGATTCAGAGTTAAGTAATAGAGCAGGTGTTATTTCATTTAATATTGTAGGGGCACATCCTCACGATGTTGCAACTATTTTTAACAGTGAAGGAGTAGCAATAAGAGCAGGACATCACTGTGCAATGCCTTTAGTTAATAAAGTATTGAATGAACCTGCTGTTGCAAGAATGAGTTTCTATTTATATAATAAAAAAGAAGAGGTAGATAAAGCAATAAATGCGATAGAAAAAGTTAAAAAAATATTAAAAATAAAAAAACATGATAAGAAATAAATTTTTAATCTTTAAAATTACTTCTTTGAACTTCTTTTTAACTGTTCAAATTGTTCAAAAAATGATGCTTGAGCTAGCTCATGTAACTGTTCTTTAGGTAACTCAGTAGATTTTGATTGTTCTACCTTTGATACAGTTTCAGAACCAATAGGATGAGCTGCACGTTCTTTAGGTAACTCAGTAGATTTTGATTGTTCTACAGACCTTCTTAAAAACACACCTACTCTTTCCAGTTCACGTAACTGCTCTGTAGGCACTTCTACGCCACCATGTATTACGGGTTTTGGTCTATTAAATGATTTGGGCATTGGATCACGAGAAGTTATAGATTCAATTAGGTATATATTGCTTTTGTATAGTATAGCTCTTAGACGAAAACCTAGAAGTGGTAAGACAAATAAAAATAAAATAATCAATTATTTAGAACTATATTCTTTTAACTCATTTTTTCTTTCGTATAATTAAATACAATGCAACAATTATGAATAGTATTATGACGATTACATAGTAAATTAAGTCATTATTCGAAGAATTACTTTGTGTTGTAGTAACATTTGAAGGTATTTTCGTAGATGAATTGCTTATTTTTGTATTATTATTTGTATAGAATAAAGCAATAATAGGATCTTTAGGTATTGAAAATAAAACTGAACATGAAGTTGCATTTACTGAAAATGGAGTTATTGGATTCCAAGTATTGTTCTGTAATATATAAGGAGCCACTGTTTTTGAATTAATATTACAAGAATAATGAATATTAGTGTATATTGATACATTAGAAGTTGTGGATACATTTACTGAAAACGCAGTTATAAGTACTTTATTATTAATTGAAGGTATTGTTTTTGAAGAGGTCACATTTTTTAAAATCAGAACTGCAGATAATGAATTTATATTTGGATTATATAATTTTAATGAAATGGCATTTTGATCTGAATTTATTGTTGTAGTATTTTTTGAACTTATAACTAAGTAATTAGAAGAGTTTAATGAAATATTTTTAATACTGTTATTATTTATTGTAGGAGTCGTTGTGATGGAAGTAATTGTAGAAGTACTTGATGTTGAAGAAGTTGTTGAGGTATTTGTAGATGTTGTTGAAGTAGTTAATGGTGAATAAATAATTTCATAAGAACCACCATACACTGTGTAGTTTTTACCACAAGTATTTCCATAACCAAGACCATAAATATCATTAGAATAATTGTAAGTAGTAGAACCAATGGTTAACGAACAAGCAAAATTAAATACTGCTTCTTCGTTTGATAAAGTTAAGGTTAGAGGAAGTTGAGATTGTGTATATAAGTTCGTTGATATTACTGCTTTTGTTGATGGATTTATTAAAGTTATATTGAGTATTGAAGTATTAGATTGGATATTTATATTATCAGATATTGAAAAAGT
>JAJZMZ010000009.1 GCA_021848095.1 Microcaldota archaeon
AGAAAGCAAAGTAGTTAAAGAGATAGAAAAAAGAGAGTGGTACGAAAAGTACAATTGGTTTTTTACAAGTAATGGTCTCCTAGCCCTAGGAGGTAGAAGTGCAGATCAAAACGAAGAGCTTTACTCGAAACATTTAGAAGATAAGGATCTTTTTTTCCACGCCGATATATTCGGTGCTTCAGTCGTTGTCCTTAAAGAAGGCATTGATTCAAATAAAGAAATAAAGGAAGAGGTAGCTCAATTTGCAGCTTCGTTTTCTAAAGCATGGGAAAGCGGTCAAGGTAGCATAGATGTTTACTGTGTTAAAAAAGAACAGGTAACTAAATCTAGAAATTATGGATCTTTAGGTAAGGGTAGTTTCGTGATATTAGGAGATAGAGAGTGGCATAGAAATGTAAGATTAGCCTTAGCTGCATTCATAATAGAAAAAGAAATAGATGGAAAGGTAATTAAAAAATTCAATATTGTTCCAAAACTTTCTATGGAAAAAGTCGATATTAAAGCATTTGTTTCTGTGGAAATAGGAAATACTAAAAAATCAGACGCTGCTAAAAAAATATCTTCAAAGCTAAAGTATGAAAATATAGATTATATTATGCAACACCTACCACCAGGATCTTTTTCTATAAAATAATAAAGGTATTATACATTTTCATACATAGGATAATATGCAGAATTTGATAACTCTCATAATAACCCTAATTATAGACACATCTTATTCTTGGGTTAGAATGTTTGTTGCCTTAGGAATATCTATATTTCTAGCATTTTTCATAGGGCTTTTGATGTCATTATCTAAAACTGCAGAGAAGTACCTAATGCCCATAATAGACATACTACAAACAATACCGATACTTGCATTTTTCCCTTTTGCAATATTTCTTATTGTAGGATTTCTTCCTGGAATAATTGGAATAAATCTCGCAGTTGTATTTTTGATAATAACGAGTATGTTATGGAATATAATTTTTGGCGTTTACGAATCAATAAAAACACTGCCAAATGAATTCGAGGAACTTACACGTTTATACAAATTAAGTATTTTGAAAAAGATTAGTAAAATTTATATCCCGGCAAGTTTTCCAAGAGTGGTAGAACAATCAATGCTTTCATGGTCAATAGGATTATTTTATTTAGTAAGCAGCGAGGTATTTTCAACAGGAAATATAAATTACCAAGTAAAACACGGAATAGGAGTTGCAATAACTCAACTTGCCTCTGCCGGAAACACATTAGGTTACATAATTGCAATAATAATATTTGTAGCGTTTGTAGTTATAACTAGATTTTTATTTTTTGGAACACTTGAAAAATATGCAAACAGGCAATCAAAAGAAAAGAATGAAAAGCAGATTTCATTCAAGAGAGCAAGATTCCATAAATTTATTGATTATACAAAAAGAGAGGAACGTTTATTTATAAGAGCAATTAAAAGAATTGAACGACATAAGAAAAGTACTACTTATTCTGATATAATTAAAACAAAGAACAATGAAAAGAAAAAAGAGTTATTTATTATTTTAGGGGTTATTATTTTTGCAGTAGCAATACTCATTATTAGTAATACAATTAGTTATGAAGTAGAGGTACTTCAAGCCTTAGCACTTTCATTTTTAAGAGTATGGTTTGCATTCTTATTTGTATTTGTATTATCAATATTAATCTCTGTTTACATAATATTTGTTTCTAAAAATCAATCACGATACATAACATTATTTCAAATACTTGCATCAATACCTGCAACAATATTACTTCCTGAAATTGTAATAACATTTGGTAAGTTAAATAATGGTCCTGAGATAGTTGCATTTTTAATTTTTGTACTTAGCGGTATCTGGTATATGATATTTAGCATAGTAGCTTCAGGAAAGGTTATTGAAAAAGATGTTTTTGAAGTTAAAAACTTATTTGGAATAAAGGGGTTAATAGCGTGGAAAAATATTTACATAAAGGCTATTTTGCCAGGAGTTATAACTGGCGGAATAACGGCTATCGCAGCTGAGTGGAATGCAAGCATACTTGCAGAGTCATTTGGAAATGTACACGTTGCAGTAGGTTTAGGCCGTCTGTTAGATGTTTCACTTGCAAACAACAATCTTCTTTTGATGAGTATAGCCTTAATAAATATGACTGTTATGATAATTGTTGTAAACAAATTTGTATGGAAACGTTTCTATGAGAATGTATCTGAAAGATATAGGTAGAGTATTATGATAATTATTCAAGCAAAAGATGTATCATTTGCATTTGATGAAAAAAAGAATATCATAGATAATATATCTTTTGAAGCAAAAGAAGATGAGTTTGTATCGATAATAGGTCCAAGCGGATGTGGAAAAAGTACATTTTTGAGAATCATAGCAGGATTAAACAAAGCTACAAGTGGTGGTGTTTTTTACAAAAATAGAGTTATACAAGAACCTACAAAAAATATTTCTTTTGTTTTCCAAGATTTTGCACTTATGCCTTGGTTAAATAATGTTGAAAATGTAAAGTTAGGTTACTCTAGAATAAATATGTCCGAAAATGAAAAGGAGAAAAAAGCGGTAGAACTTTTAGGAACTTTTGGGTTAAATGGTTTTGAGTATTCTTACCCAAACATGCTCAGCGGAGGTATGAAGCAACGAGTTGGGATTGCTAGAGCTCTTGCATCTAAACCAGATGTTTTGTTAATGGATGAACCATTTAGTGCTTTAGACGAATTAACTGCAAATACATTGAGATATGATGTTTTAACACAGTTAAAAGATAGAACACAATCAGTTAGATTAGTTATAATGGTTACACACAATGTTGAAGAAGCAGTTGAGTTATCAGACAAAATAATAATTTTATCAGGAAAGCCCTCTAGAGTTTTAGATATAAAAAGTATAAAGCTTAAACACCCGAGAAATAGAAGAAGTAAGGAATTTTTAGATATGGTGGATTATGTTTATGAGATATTAGCTCAGGCTTGATCTCAAATGCCATGTATCTTTTTTAATATCGTGTGATAAGATATTTGTATTAACACACCATGAATTAAGAGAGTGCTTTAACAACTCATTTAACTCCATCGGATTTCCAGAAAGTAGATCTTTTTTTATTAGAAGATGTGTAAGTTCAATTGTCCCCATAGGAGTATCTTTCAATAACTTAAGTACCTCTTCAAATGGTTCTGTTTTCTTTAGTACCTTCTTTGCTGTTTCATAAGGAGAGTCTAAAAACTTTTTACCCAGAGTAGTAAGTTTAACATTGCTTTTGGTAATTTTAATAAAACCAAATGTAGAACATGCATAAAGTAATGGAAACAATTTATCGATATTTTGTTTAGTATGCATTGCTAACTCACGTAAAGAGATATTATCATTTTCATAAACAATATGAAGCATTGCACGTACCTTTGTCATGCTTGATAATAATAAAATTGATGTTTCCATAAATAGATAACACACGAGTTATTTTTAATCCTTTTTGTTTTGCATTTGAAAGTTATTACATAAATTTCATTGGTACTTTATTGTAGAAACAATAGAACCAGTTATTGGATATGTTTCTGAGTTGTTTGAACACTTTGAACATAATGTATAAAATATATTGAACTTAGAAGTAAACTGTGAACCTTCAGTAGGAATACTACCCTTAACCAAAACCTTACAGTTGAATGTGGAGCCAGAAGGTACTTTTTCAGGATAACACACCCCAGGATACGTAAAGTTCCCATAATTAAGTATGACTTTTATGCTGTTATTTTTGAAGTAAATTGTTGTCCCTAAATTATTTTTATTTGATAAAAGTATTGTGGTGTAAGAAGAATTTGTAGTTATCGAGTCATTTAAACACTGTACTTGAGAACTTATATTACAATAAGAATAACTTGAGTTATAATTGATTATTATGTATAAAATTAATATTACAGCTCCAATTAAAACAATTGATAGAAATATCCAAAAATAAGTTCCCATGAACTCTACAGTAGATTGAAGCTCCATTAAAACATTAGAAAATAAGTATAAATATATTTAAAGTTTTAGATGTACTTTTGATTTTTAGTGTTTGAGTTCAATAACCATTTTTAACTTCTATTGAGTTTATTGCTGGAAGTGAACATACCGGAGCAGTATTATTTATTGAACTACATATCATTGCAACATAAAGGTCTGCTGCTGCATACTCGCTTTGAGCAAATTGATCATTAAAGTTTGATAATTGAGTTAAGACTTGAGCATGTGTCATGTTTTGTATTGCCAAATCTGAAGATGAAGTAGGAGGTGTGTTACCAAAATCTATTGCATCTGCACCGCTTATTTGATCACTACCCCAAATAGTATAAGGAGTTCCTTGGAAGTTATTTAACTGAACAATCAACTTAAATGCATCCATATAAGCAGTGTTGTTTGTTTGATTTATTTCTTGTTGCATTGTAGGTATAGGTTGTACTACAAAACCTCCAGTTATAGGATTTGTATCTTCAATAGGAAGGAAGTTTATGTACTTACTCGTATAAAATGAACCTAAGTCTACAGTTGCGTTGTTGTAATGTGCAGGTGACCAATATAATGTAGGTACATCTCCATCACCTAATGAACTATATCCTTCAAAAAGATTTGAAAAGTTTCCAAAACGTGAAAGTGCTAGAGCCATTGCCCATCTATTTTCTCCACAGAAGATACATGTTATTGAACCTAAATAAATTACAGTTGGCTTGCCATTTAGTATAAATGTTGGAACTTTGTTTGCCTTTGCAGATACTGTATTAACTATCGAGTTATTTATTAGCATTTGACCTGCCGTTTCAAAGTAAGAGTTAGGTGCATTATTTATTACAGATAACTCAGTAGAGTTTAATGGTTTGTTAATGTTTGTAAGTCTATCGCCAAACTTGCCCGTAATATTTACTACAGGATTTCCTTGTAGAAATAATGGAGGTTGTATTATCGGAGAAGTAATGTTAAATGCAGTGATATTTGCTGGTTTTTGTGAAGAGTTGCTGTAAATAATCTTTGTCTGATTTTGGTATATTATTTTTGATGGAGGGTGAGTATAAGCCATAACTGCCAAAAGTAATGCCGCTATGCTTATTACTATAGATGCATAGCTAAACATCTTGTGCATTTTTACATTTTCAGTTTTAGTTTTTGCCAAGTAAACACTTTTTAGATACATTAAAGTAAGTATTAATAAATAAAATATACAAGTTATTATTATATTTTCATAGTATATAAAACTATGCTATACGCTAAGGTTTTGATATGTTTTCAGATGCACACGCTCATCTTTATATGGCAGAGAACTTAACAAAGGTATTAGAAGATTCGGCAAAATGCAATGTTAAGTTGTTCTTAAATACCGCAGTAGATATTGAAAGCTCTGAAGTTATAGCAAAAACAATTGATAGGAAAAATAATATTTATGGAGTTTTAGGGATAAGCCCTGACTTTTCTTCATCTCAAATAGACATGATAAATAAATTAGAAGATATTCTAGATAAGGCAGTAGCAGTTGGGGAGATAGGCTTAGACAGTAAAATAGATATTCCAATGGATACACAAAGAGCTTGTTTTGAGAAGCAGCTTGAGCTTGCACAGAAAAGTAAGCTCCCAGTAGTGATACACGCTAGGAAGGCATTAGCCGAAGTAGAAAAAGTGCTTGATGAACTAAAGATAGAAAAAGCCATGTTCCATTTCTTTGAGGGTAATGAGGACGACGCTAAAAGACTAGAGAAAAGGGGTTACTTACTATCCATACCGCCATTAGATTACGCTAGATACAATAGAGTGATAAATGCCGTTGACATAAGCACCCTTGTTTGTGAAACTGACTTCCCAGCTGTTGGAAAAACACCCAGTGATGTGTTAAAAACCATTGAAAAAATAGCTAAAATAAAAAATAAGGAAATTACCTTCACTGGTGAGTTAATAACACAAACTATTAAAGCTTATTTTGATATATAATATACGAGGGCCCGTAGCTCAGCTTGGATAGAGCGGCAGACTTCTAATCTGATGGCCGCGGGTTCAAAAAAACTATCTAATAATAGTTTGGAGTATCCCGCCGGGCCCGATTAAATATGGTGAAGTTATATGGCAGAAGATAAAAAATTTGATGAAACTATAGCACAAATAATGCAACAAATAGAGATATTATTGAATGATAACAGCGTACCTAGAAATGTCAAAGCTGCAATTGAAGAAGCGAAAAAAGCTTTGGATAAAAAAGAAGAAAGTTATTCAGTTAGATCTTCTTCAGCTACATATAAAATTGATGAAATTAGCAACGACATTAACTTACCACCTTATGCAAGAACAGTCATATGGAATATATTAAGTATGTTAGAATCAATAAAGGACAATTAGTTTTTAAATTAATTTCTTAAACTGTGTATTAAAAAGGAAACAACAATTAGAGCAAGATTAAATAACATTTTAATACAATACAGTTACATACAGTGGTGTTGATGGAGGATAAAGCCGTGGTTACCGAGTTAGCTTCTAGACTTACAGGAGTTGCGGTTTTATCTAATGAAATAAATGATTCAGATATTAATTCTTACAATATTGAGGAGCTTTACTCAAAAATTGTATCTCATTTTCAAGGAGCAGAAGGTCTGAATATTTTAGATAAAAAGGTTATTTTAGAGTTAATGAGTTTTAGTGAAAACAAAAAACCGGAGATAGTAGAAGTAACACAACCGTTAACATTTAAACCAATTGCAAAGGAGTATGATGCACAGTACAAAATAAAGGTAACTAGAGTAGAAAAAACTGGCAATACAATAGAGGATTTTTCAAGTTATTTTAAAGATAGATTCAAAAAATTAAGAGACATATTAAACACCAGGGCAAATTTAGGAAAAATTATAAACAGTGACAAAATATCCGAGTACATAAATGGGAAAGAGATAACTGTCGTTGGAATAGTAAACAATAAATTCATAACTAAAAAAGGAAATTTGATGATAAATGCAGAGGACGAAGAAGGGCCTCTTAGTATTATTTTTACTAAACCAGATAGAAACACAAGAAAAGAAAACATTGAGTTATTTGAATCTGCTAAAAAAATAATAAACGATGAAGTAATAGCGGTAAAAGGAAATATCTCAAACTCATTTATTATAGGAAAGGCACTTCTTTTTCCAGATGTAACAATAAGAGTTAGAAAGAAAACTGAAGAGGATCTTGCAATTGCATTTACCTCAGATACCCATGTAGGTAGCAAACTATTTCTTGAAAAAGAATTTCTTAGATTTATAGAATGGTTAAATGGTAATGTAAATTACAGAAAAGATCTTGCAGAAAAAATAAAGTATGTAGTTTTTGGAGGAGATATCGTAGATGGAATCGGTGTTTACCCTGGGCAAGATAAAGAGTTAAGCATTAGCGATATTTACAAACAGTATGCTGCTTTTTTTAGATATGCAGAGATGATTCCAGATTACATAAAAGTTTTCATAATTCCAGGAAATCACGACGCAGTACAAAGAGCTGACCCGCAACCTAAATTAAGTGATGATTTAATTCAAGATTTTAAAAGAGAAAATGTTAATTTTTTAACAAGTCCTTCTTACTTAAACATAAATGGATTGAATGTGTTAACATATCATGGAAACTCTTTGGACTCAGTAATACACAATATAGTAGGTTGCAGCTATGTTAAACCTGAAATAGCTATGACTGAGATATTAAAAAGAAGACATTTGTCGCCTATTTATGGAGAAAACCCAATAAATCCAGGAAGAACTGATCCATTAGTAATACAAGAAGAACCTGACATCTTACATATGGGCCATGTACATAAAAATGGAAAGGTGGAGTATCACGGAACACAAATAATAAACAGTGGAACTTGGCAAGCTAGAACAAATTATCAGCTAAAGTTAGGACACGTTCCTTCACCAACTATATTACCCGTGTATGAAACAAAAAAAGGTTCTGTGCAAGAATTAAACTTTGGTGGCTTATGATGGAGTTAAATGAGTACTTTGAGATGCTTTCAAAAGGTTTTGAAGAAGTATACACAATTGCAAAGATAGCTAGGGCCAAAGGATTTGACCCGAAAACCGAAGTAGAGATAATACCTGCTTCTGATTTAGCCAGACGAGTAGAAGGATTAATAGGATTGGATGGCCTTGCTGAATTAATAAGAAAGAAGTACGGAGCTAAGACAAGAAGCGGCTTGGCATTTGATGTTGTAAAAGAGATATGTACAAATAAGGATTACAATAATTACATTAAAATAAAGAGGATGGAGCTAGCAGTTAAGGTTGGCACAGCCATACTTACAGAAGGAGTTTTAGTAGCCCCAACCGAAGGAATAAGTACGGTAGAAGAATACAAAAATAGTGATGGAAGTAGCTATGTGAGTGTTATATATGCAGGTCCGATAAGAGGAGCTGGAGGTACTAGTGCTGCATTATCAGTTGCATTAGCCGATTGTGCAAGAAAAATATTAGGTTATGGAGAGTTCAAACCAACTAAGGATATGATAGAAAGAGCAGTAGAGGAGATAGAGTTATACCACACAAGAGCAGCAAGATTACAGTATAAACCTAGTGATGACGATATTCGTTCTTTGTTTGAGAACTGTCCCATTTGTATAGACGGAGTACCTACTGAAGAGGTAGAAGTAGGAGTACATGCAAACTTAAGTAGAATAAACAGTGAGGGAAAAGAGGTTCCAATAACAAATAGAGTTAGAGGAGGAATGGCGTTAGTTAGTTGTGAAGGAATAGCACAGAAAGCCAAAAAATTAGTTGAAGAAACTAAGAATGCAGGATTAGATTGGCCATGGCTTTCTAAATTAATAAAAATAGATCTTAAAGGACCTACTGACAAAAAAGAGAAAAGCGATAAAGTTGCTGTGTTTTTAGAGGAGCTTGTTGCAGGAAGACCAGTAATAGCATATCCTAAAACGATAGGAGGTTTAAGATTACGTTATGGTAGAAGTAGATTTACAGGAATAGCTGCAAAAGGTTTTAGTCCTGCGACAATGATTTTAACAAATAGTTTTATTGCAATTGGAACTCAATTAAAAGTTGAACTTCCTGGAAAGGGTTGTGTCGCTACTCCTGTCGATAGTATAGAAGGACCTTTTGTTAAGTTAAAATCGGGAGAGTGTTTAAGAATTAATGATTCGAATACAGCTACACTTTTGAGAAATGAAGTTGAAGAAATAATAACATTGGGAGATATACTCATAACTTATGGAGACTTCAAAAAAACAAATACACCATTACAACCAACAAGTTATGTAGAAGAGTATTGGAGGTTGCAGTTACAACAGAAAAACTTTGATGAAAAGTATAATGAAAATTTCATAGAGCTCTATAACATATCTAAAAAGTATGAAGTTCCATTACATCCTAAATTTTTATTTGAGTTTAGTTCAGTAAGTAATGAAGCTTTGATAGAGTTAATGAAGGAACTTTCTTCTACTGTAAAAAGCTTAAATGTTAAAAACATAAGTGATATTAACACACTTGTTTTGAATACAAAAACAAATAAAAGAACATTAGAAATGTTAACAGTGACACACAAATTACTTGATGATAAAATAAATATTGAAAAAGAATATGCACAAAGTTTGCTCGTTTCTCTTGGATTTGTTAATAAAGATGATACAATAAATGACCCTTTAATAAATTTAAATAAAGAAAATATTGTTAAGTCACAGTTAGAGTTTGTAAACACACTTTCTCCAGTAAAAATAATGAAGCGTTCGACCTTTATTGGTGGAAGAATAGGTAGACCTGAAAAAGCAAAAGAAAGAATGATGAAACCTGCAGTAAGTGTACTATTTCCAATAGGTACCTACGCAAGTAAAGATAAAAATATAACAAGAGCATTCTTATCTGATTCAAGAAAGTTTAAATCAGGACTTAAAGCTGAGATAGCTAATTATCGATGTAATGTTTGTAGAAGAAATATAGATACACCATATTGTTACGATTGTAATGAAAAGGCAGTATTAGAAAGAAAATGTCCTAAATGTTATGCAGTAATGTTTGACGTTACATGTAAGAAATGTAATGTTAGAACAGAGAGCGGTATTGAAAAGGATATTGCCCTTGTTAATGTAATAAATAATGCAACTAGAAGATTAAAAATAAGTAAATTACCTCCAGTAATAAAAGGCGTAAAGGGTCTTTCAAATAGAGATAAAATTACTGAAACTATAGAAAAAGGTATATTAAGAGCACAAAATGGAGTTTCTATATTTAAAGATGGAACAGCACGTTTTGATGCTACAGATGTGCCGATAACTCATTTTTACCCAATTGAAGTTGGAGTGTCTGTACAAAAATTAAGGGATATGGGTTATACTAAAGATTACAAAGGTAATGAATTAACTAGTGATGAACAGTTAGTAGAGTTAAGACATCAAGATGTAATATTAAACAAGAGAGGAGCCGAGTATTTATTGAACATATCAAAGTTTGTAGATCAAATGTTAGAGGATTTATATGGAATGGAAAAGTACTACAAAGCGAATACAACAAATGATATGATAGGAAAACTAGTTATAACACTTGCTCCACACACATCATGCGCAGTTTTAGGAAGAGTAGTTGGATTTACCGAAGCTGTTGTTGGATTTGCACACCCATATACAATATGTGCAAGAAGAAGAAACTGTGACGGTGACGAAGACACAACAATGCTTTTATTAGATGCATTAATAAACTTCTCAAAAGAGTTCTTACCAGTTACAGTAGGTGGAACTATGGACACACCATTGATATTAACGGTGAATGTCAAGGTAGATGAAGTTGACGATGAAGTACATACAATGGAGGTTGTAGAAAATTATCCAATAGAACTTTATGAAAAAAGCTTTACGTATGCAAGTCCTTCTGAAGTAAAGTTAAAACGTGTTTCAGATAAAATGAATACTGACAAGCCTTCTGAAGGAATATATTTCACACATGGTTCTTCATTTAATGCCATAAATAGCTCTCCAAAAAGAACTGTTTATACACAATTAAAGAGTATGCAAGAAAAGGTAGATGCCGAGTTTGCACTTATGGATAAGATATATGCAATAAACAAACCAGACGCAGCCAGAAGAGTAATAACGTCGCATTTTATTCCAGATTTAATAGGAAACTTACACTCATTTTCAAAACAAACGCTTAGATGTTCAAGTTGCAATGCTAAATATAGAAGAATTCCGTTAATAGGAAAGTGTACAAAAGATGGAGGAAAACTTTTACTAACTATATCAAAAGGAGGTATAGAAAAGTACTTAGATATGGCAATAAATCTTGCAGCTAGATATAACCTTGATCCATATATCAGACAACGATTAGACTTAGCAAAAGAAGAAATAGCAGAACTTTTCATAGGAGAGAACAATGGAGAAACAAAACAGTTTAACCTTAGTAAATTTATGTAATCGTTATTCTCTCAATAATGACTTTATATGGTCTTCTTTTGAAACAAATAAAGTATATATTAAATTTAGAGCTTTAAAACGTTCATAAAGTTCTTTTTTTCTTTTAATTAATTCCTCTTCTGTTCTAGGTTCAAGAATATCAGAAGCTTCTGAAGATTTCTTTAATTTTATTAAATCGATTATTTTAAGTTTACCGCCAGTATCACGCATTTCAATTATTATATTTTCAAGTACTCCCGCATAATTAATATTTTTATCCTTAAGTTTGGCTTTTTTCAATAATATTTTTATGATATTTTCAGCGTATTCTTCTTTTTTATGTAAACCTTCGGTCATTATTTGTATTGCAACTTCCATAGGACTTAAAACAGAGTTAGTTGTTTCATTTTTATAGTTCTCTTGAACTTCTGCAAATATAGTATAATTACTTAGAACTAAGCCCAAAATCACTTCATTTAAAAATGAGTTTACTTTATGTAAGGTTTTAAACATTAAGTCTTGGTTTTCTAAATCTCTCCCGAGTATTTGATTATAAAGTTGTCTGTTTGGAGCTATATATCCACCTATGAAAAATAGAGTGGATAAAATTTGTGGATTATATTTAAGTAATTCCGATACTTGAATTAGAGATAATGAAGTATTTTCTGGTGAGTTTATTTTTTTGTTTATTTTTTTTGACAGACTTTTTAATCTAGATATAAAATTAGGTTGGTTTTTTAATATTTGAAGTACTTTTGTATTATTATCTTGATTTTCTTCCAATAAATTCAATACAGTGGTAATTCCTTTTTCTATTTTTGCAAGTACACTCTGATTTTTCTTATTTGATTCTGTTTTGAACATACCATGTAATGGATTAGTATTAGAACGATTCATATCTTCAAAAACTTGTGTGTAGTGATCACCATATACTTTTAAAATATCATCATCAGTAGAGTTATTTCTCCCAGGAACAAATATATCTGAAATAAAAGAAAGGTTAGCTATTCTTGATAAAAATGAGTTGTCAGTTGTTACATTTAGCAAATCAAAAATTTTAATATTTTCTTCAGTAAGTACCTCTAAGTTCATAGACTTTAAAGCTGAAAATATAGGGTAATGCAATCTAGTAAGATTCTCGAAGTCTGGTTGAAAGGTGTATTTAGATTTTTTAAGATGTGCTTTTTTAGATATTATATTTCCAATTTTAGTTAATCTATCCTCTAAAGTAGAGTCAGATGTTGCTATAGTAAAAGCATCTCTACTTCCAATATAATATAACTTTTTTAATTGTTTAACTTCTTCTAACCGTTGTTGAGTATTTTTTGTTTGGAGAGGGTTTTTTGTTATCATTTTTTCACTTTGACACTATAGTTTTGAATGTTTTTGTTCCGGTATGAGAAACTAATTCAAATACGTGTATCTCTTCTTCTTTTATGATATAATTTATTCTCAATGGAGAGCTAGTTAAACCAGCATGATATATATTAAATTGTCTTCCGTCAATGTTAATCTTTTTGTTGTTGTATGCACCTCTTGCAAATTTATTTCCGCCAAAAGGATTATGTTTTAATAAAGGAAGTTTTTTTAATAACTTATTAATTTCATCTTTATGTTCTTCGTAATATTGTATTATTCCTTCACGTAATTTTTTACCAATATAAATTTTCAAATTGGTATATGAAGTTTCATACTTTGTTTTATCAAATTCTTCTATTGCTGAGTTTAGTGCCATTTCTCCAGTAATTACTTCTTTATCCTCTGTTTTATCTTTTGAGTCATCTTTTTTATCTTTGCCCCTAAACAAGTCTAAGAACGATTTCTTTTCTGGAACTACAAATACCTCTAATAATTCTCTTTTATCTTGAGGTAGTGAGTTCAGAACTCTCTGCTTTATCTGCACAGGAACATGATCACTAATGATGTAAGCGTACTTGATTATATTTGACATTTTTTCTTGTTGCTCAGGTGTTGGAGATTTTTTATTTTTAAATACATCTATTATTGTTCTTGCTAAGTCTTGTCCTTTTTCTATGAGAATTTTTTCTCTGAAACCAATTCTACTCCAGAAAAGTGAGTCTTTTTGAATATTAGATGAAAGAAGTTTTGAAAGGTGAGGGTATACATTTATGCCTTTGGAGATTTGTTCCTTTACACTTACAAGCAAGGCTATCTCTAACTTTTGATTTGAAACTTTAGTTGTTGGTTTTATATTAGAACTAGCGTTTGATGTGATTATAGGATTTTGTCCTTGCCCAGACATCTGAGTATGTCCAACGGTAGTTTTAACAATAGGTATTATTTTTTCCATATCCTCCCGTAATAATATGGCTTTTGTGATATATAAATATTATGATTACATTCGCTTTGTGTGTTATCCTGATTTAAGCTATTTAGAGATCTTTCTTATTTGTTCTTCTATAATATCAAGGCCTTTTTCTAATGTTGAGTGCTTTACAGTGAGAGGAGGTATTA
>JAJZMZ010000011.1 GCA_021848095.1 Microcaldota archaeon
TAGATTTTTGATAAACAGTATTAAAAAAGGTACAACTTGAGTTTGAGTATTTTGACCAATTAACGTTTTTGAAGTATATAGAGTAAGTGAAATTTTTAATATTTAGATAACTTATTGTAGTTGTCGTGGTATTATTTGTAAAGCTAGTTGTGGTTGTAGAGTTTGTTTGTATATTTTTTACTTGATTTTTTAGGTTGGTAAGGTATAGAATACTAACTAATAGTATAATTATTACCAGACCTGTTAAAATATAATTTATTTTTATTTTCATTTGATCACTTAGTTATGGTATAGGAATCTGATACGATGAATAGATAGGCATTGTATTTGTAGGTGGAGGTTGTGATGACCCACATGAACCAGGAGCATAACCCGGAGGACCACTTGCATAAACTGGGGTTGTAATAGGGTATTGTGAGTATTCATCATAAGTTATAGTAAGGGTCACTTGTGACGCTACAACTGCTTCAGTACTTGATGGTGAACAATCATAAGGAGTACCACTAGTATAATAATTGTCATATATTACGGGATCTGCTGGGCCGAGATTTCCCCCAGGGGAAGCATATTTATCACATTGTGCAGGAACAGAACCAGTAAGGGAAGTTCCTATCTGGAACCAACCATCTTGTTCAGTTTGAGTATATGGAAGAGGAGGGTTTGGAGCCTGTGTGCCTAGTGAATCTTGAATAAAATTACAACTATTATAACTTTGAATTTCACTTACCCAGACATATACATTACCCCACTCTGCAGTTTCAACAACGTTGTTCTTTAAGTCATTTAATATGAAGTTAGGATTACTACCAGAGTAGGAGCCTGTGCCTGAACCGCTCCAACCAGTAAATGGTACTGCTTCATTGCCATTTATGCACCAAAATGTATAAGGATCTGGAGTATATTGATAACTTGAAAAGGATGCGCCACTTGAGGTATAACCACTTGTTTGAGTTGTTGATAGGTCATTTGAAGAAAATGTACCAAATCCGTACTCTTTATTTTCTGCTGAAAGTATTCCTTGACTTACCTCTCCGCCATTATAATTAGCACCGTATGGAGTTGACACTGCATTTGCAGAACCAGAATATGTACCGCACCAATACCAACCATAAGGAGCTGTATTTTGATAAGTTACAGTAGGATCTTGTCTCGTGTAGAATGCTACTGCTAGGGTATCTAAACCACCATAAGAGCCTGGAAGTGTAAATGAGGTAACTGTATTTGAAGTTGAAGGACCAGATGGTGGATTAGACTGGGAAGTACTAAAGCCCCATCCTTCAAAAATAAAGTTTGTGCCTCCGGCAACAGAACATGTTGATTGAGCAGATACTGATTGTGGAATTACAGTTGCAGGTGAAGCAAAGAAATCAATAAAAGGATTCTTTGCGGCTGGAGATGCAGGACCTATGTTTACACATGAAGCAACTGCCTTTGAGTATTGAGCATTAAAACCGCCACCTAAAGGAGCATAATTAGTAAATGTAGTACCGGTTCCAGCATCAGGCGAATAATCTGCCAAAGCCCCAGCACCTACCCAGTAATTACTAGTAGAAGTTGGTGGTGTTGTTGATTGTGATATTGATGTTAATGTAGTGGTTGTTGAAGTGGTTGTTGAGGTAGTTGTTGATGTTGTGGTTGAGGAAGTAGTTGGTTGAGTTGTTGGGGTTGTTGTAGGGATTGTTGTTGGAGTTGTGGTCGGTGTTGTTGTCGGTGTTGTAGATTGAGTTGTTGTAGTTGTTGAGGAGGTAGTTGATTGTGTTGTTGGTTGGGTTGTTGGTTGAGTCGATGGTGATGTTTGAGGAGTACCTCCACCAGGTGGAGTTATTATTTGTGGGATTCCACTTGGGGGTATTGTTATTATTGATTCTTCAATAAGTATATTTGCTGGATATGCATAACTTACTGAAGAACCGGAAGTAGATAATTTAGTCAATACTGGATTGTTTTTACAATTTACACTTACACATTCAGAGTAATTAAAAAAGAATTGAGGTTCTAGCTGGGAACCAGTATTTGGAAAGAAGTTAGCTAGATATGCTGTGCAGGTTACCTTTCCACCTTGAGCTATACTAGATGGAGTACAGATACCAGACGCAATGTTTGAAGCAGCACTTAGCTTTACAAAAAATGATGGATTATTATTAAAATATATAGGTTTTCCAATATTATTAGTAAATGCTATTATTGCTGTTGAACCGAGAGTATTAGTACTTATTATTAATTGATAACATGGAAAACCACTGGAAATATAACAATAAGAAGGACTAAATGTGCTTGATGAAGTTGATGAGGTAAGTATAAAATAAACTGAAATCACTATAGCTATGAGTATTATTGCCCAAGAATATGTTACTAAATACTCCATTGCCGACTGAAGTTTCATAACTTTCATTTGAACGCTTAAATATAAAAATATATGTTTTTGTAGTTAATAAATTAATTTAAAATAGAAATAATACTTAAAATAAAGTTTAGCCCCTACCGGATTCGAACCGATGTTCGTGGGTCCAAAGCCCACTGTCCTTGGCCACTAGACGAAAGGGCTAGGTTATTCTTAATTATATGTATAATTTAATATTTAAATATTAAGTTTAGTAAGACCTTGCAAAGTAAACAGTTATTTCTGAAGGTTTGTTACAATAAATACAGTTGCCTTTTTTACTTTCTTTGAATGGTATTGCCCTTGATGTTGCAGTAGTATCTGCTTTTATCTTTTCTTCGCATTCTGGACTTCCACACCATAAAACCTTAACAAAACCTTTTGCTACCTTTTCCTTAAACTCTTCATAATTTTTCGCAGTGAATATTAATGAGGACATTAGCTCTTTATTTTTTTTAAAGATATTTTTTTGTATTTTTTTAAGCAATGTTTTACAAATTTTTAATACCTCTTCTTGTTTTACAGTTATCTTTTCTCCAGTATCTCTCCTAACAATTACAACATTATTTTCTTTTAAATCTCTTGGACCTATCTCAATTCTTATTGGGACTCCTTTTAACTCCCAATAATTAAATTTATATCCAGGGGATCTTCCTTCTCTATCGTCAAACTTTGTATTTATGCCTTTTTTATTTAATAATTTAGATAATTTTGTAGCTACCTCAGATACCTTTGTTTTATCTTCCTCGGAATAAAATATTGGAACTATTACAGATTGTATTGGCGCTATTTTAGGAGGTAGTATTAAGCCCTTATCATCACTGTTTAACATTATTAAAGCGCCTAAAAGTCTTGTTGAGATGCCCCAAGAAGTAGTATGTACATTTTTATTATTTCCATCTTTATCGGAATAGCTAACATCAAAGTGTTTTGAGAAGTTTTCTCCTAAGTAATGAGAAGTTCCTGATTGAAGTGCTTTACCATCCGGCATTATTGCTTCTATTGTTGTAGTGTAAACAGCTCCTGCAAACTTTTCTGATTCTGTTTTAGTTCCAACAATTACTGGAATTGCTAAGTACTTCTCAGCTAGTTCTTTATAGAACCCCAAAGCCATACTTACCTCTTTTTCTGCCTCTTCTTTAGTAGCATGTGCGGTATGGCCCTCTTGCCATAGGAACTCACTAGATCTTAAGAAAGGCCTTGTTGCTTTTATCTCTGCTCTAGCTACATTACACCATTGATTTAACAACATAGGCAAATCTCTCCAGCTTCGTATCCACTTCGACATGAAGTGATAAACCATTGTTTCTGAGGTAGGACGTATAGCTACTTTTTCACCTAGCTCTCTGTCTCCGCTTTTTGTTACCCAGAAAAGCTCTGGAGCAAATCCCTTTAGGTGCTCCGATTCTTTTAAAAAGAAGCTTTCTGGAATGAATAATGGAAAGTATGCGTTTACATGATTTGTTTCTTTTATCATCTGATTAAATGTTTCTTGTACCTTTTCCCATATAGAATACATATAAGGCATTATTGCAACTGTACCCTGAACAGGACCGTAATCAGCAAGCTCAGCTTTGGTTACAATTTGTGTATACCACTCTGAAAGATTTTCACTTTTTTTTACAGTTATTCCTTTTTCATCTTCTACTTTTTTAATATCCAGAAAAACACCTATTAAATTATGGATTAATGATTAATATATTAATGAAGTATTTATAGCTATTCTGCAAGTAACTACAAATTATGTTTGTACAATGCAATATCTAATTTTCTTCTACTTTTGAAATGAATGCCTATCAAACCTGCTTTATTTGCACCTTTTATATTTTCAACCATGTTGTCTATAAATATTGCTTCTTTTTGTTTTAAATTTAGTTTTTTCATCACATTTTTGTATATTAATAAATCGGGTTTTCTTAATTTTAAGTAACAAGAGGTAAATCTAAAATCAAATAAATTTAAATCTAGCAATTTCATTGTAAATGAGTATCTTGATTTATCTATATTAGATAGGAAAGCAATTGTATAATCTTTATGAAGAATTTTTATCAACTCGATTACATCGTAATTAAACTTGACTGTTTTCTTGTAAAATTTTAACCACATTACTTTTTCTTTTGGTATATGCAAATCTTTTGCAACCTTACTTTCAAATTGTTTTAATGTTATTTTCCCTTTTTCAAAGTCAGGAAGTGTTTTTTGTTCTATTATTTTTTTAACTTCAGAAAATTTTGCTTTGCTTTCTTTTGATAGGTATTTGTAATATTCTTTGTTGTCGTAATTTATTACCACACCACCTAAATCAAATATAACTGCTTTTATCTGTATCATTAAATCAACAAAACGTAATATTAATATACTTGCATAGAAAAATATAAGATTACTAGGGGTTGTGGCGTAACTTGGCAGCGCGGCAGGCTCCAGATGTTTAAAAATCTTTGAGCCGTAAGCTGTGATGAAGATCTGGAAATTTGAAAAATATGAAGTAACCTGCACGTCCGGGTTCAAATCCCGGCAACCCCAAGCCTAAATAAGTAAGTTTTATTTTATTAATCAGGATTTAGATGGAATATATTGAAGTTATAGAAAAACTGCATTCTTTATCTAATAAAGACAATATAGAAAAAATGAAAAGATTTGGAATAAATGCAAACAATGCATTAGGAATTTCAATTCCTGATTTAAGGAAAATAGCTAGACGGATTGGAAAGGATAATACAATTGCTATTAAGCTATTTGATTCTGAGATTCATGAAGCAAAAATACTTGCAACTATGATTAGTAGTCCTAAATTGATTACGTCAGATCAGATGAATAGATGGGTAAATAAATTTAATTCATGGGACATATGTGATCAATGTTGTGGCAATCTCTTTGTTAAAACACCATTGGCATATCAAAAAGCAATAGAGTGGTCGAAATCAAATAAAGAGTTTGTAAAACGTGCAGGTTACGTAATGATGGCAGAGTTGGCAATACATGATAAAGTTGCACAAGATAGTAGTTTTATTCATTTTTTTGACATTATAAAGCAAGGTTCTACTGATGAAAGAAACTTTGTAAAAAAGTCAGTAAACTGGGCTTTAAGACAAATAGGTAAAAGAAATATTAAATTAAATAAATTAGCAATAAAAACTGCTGAAGAAATTAAAGAGATGGACTCAAAAAGCGCAAAATGGATAGCGACAGATGCTTTAAGAGAGTTAAAAAGTAAAAAATTCTGATTTTATTAGATAAAAATATAACAAAAAATAAAAGAAAAAAATGATTATTAGCGTTTTTAGTTCTTTAATGAAGAGTACTTTTCAAACTTTTCATTTACCTTTTTCCAGTCAACATTTGACATTAATGCAGTTATGTATGCAGCTCTGTCTGGACCATATTTATGGTAATATGCGTGTTCAAAAATATCAACTGCTATTATAGGTATTGAACCTGCTATTCCACCTTGATTATGGAAGTCATACATGACACATCGAAGTTTATTATCACTTAAAAGGTCATATACAAGAACTGCCCAACCTCTTCCTGATTTTCCAACAGCTGTAAACTCTGATTTGAATTTATCAATTGAACCAAAATCTTCTATTAATTTCTTAACTACTGGTAGTGATTCATCTACTGACCCATCTCCACCCATAGTTGCCCAATATACTTCGTGAAGTATCTGACCATTTGCATTCCATGTTTCTTCTAATTTTAATGAACGTATTCCGCTATAGTTAACATTGGCTTTTGATAAATCAACATTTCCTAGTTCTTTTTCTATCTCGTTTCTTTTATTGACATATCCTGCATAGTGGGTATCATGATGCCACTTGTATGTCTCTTGGTCCATTAAACTACTTACACTTTCATACGATATTGGCATATCTATAATTTTATGTGTGCCTTCCTTGTTACTCATTTAATCACATTTTTAATAAGATAAATAAATCTAAATAATTTCATCTTAAGTAGATTAATTAAAGTAAAAAGGAGAAAAAGAAAAACAAAAAATAAAAGAAAAAATTAACTAATTAGATTATGCTTTTTTCTTCATCAAAAGATATGCAGCCACAATTATTATGATTATAACAATAATTGCTACAATAATTCCTAATGAAGATCCTGAAGATCCTGATGAAGTTGGTGCGCTTCCTGAAGAAACACTTGTTGAGTTGTTTGAACTCGTGTTTGAAACTCCAGTTGTGTTTGTCGTCTTTGTTGTGTTAACCGCCGTTGTGTTTGTCGTCTTTGTTGTGTTAACCGCTGTTGTGTTTGTCGTCTTTGTTGTGTTAACCGCTGTTGTGTTTGTTGCTGTTGTATTTGATGAAGTTGAGTTAAGACGTGTTGAGTTAACTACCGCTGTTTGATTCGTTGTATTTGCAATTGGCTTTATTATTACAAATGAAAGACCATTGCTTACAGATGTTGATGATGCCATAACTGCCATAGGAGTTATTAGAAACATTAACATTGCTATTATTCCATATAATGCTTTATTTCCCATTTTATTCACTTTTTACTACAATAAGGAGATAAAGTATTAAAATACTATCTTTTTGGGTATAAGTACCAAAAATTTAAAATGATTAATTTTTATATATCTAAAAATAAAGATTAATTTGGTAATATTATGAGTAATTTAACCAAAAATAAATCGCAGAGTAAAACAGCACTTGCTAGAAAGTTTAAAGAACTTATAAGAAAATCAAACATAGGCTAAATGGATGAAAGAAAAGCTCTTAGAAAAGACATATTAGAAATTATATTAAATCCTGAAAATTGTATAGAACATAGACTTGCCGTCTTATTTTTAAGAGGTGAAGAGCCTTTAGAAATACTTGTCCTAATGGCAAGAGCAAATAAATTAAAACCAAAGGTTTGTTCTACACTTTTTGAAACAGAAAGAGGTAAAACGTTGCTAACGGGGTTTGAGAAACTTTACCCGTATGACTCAATATCTTTCACTCCCGGAGTACATGTTAAAAGGCCAGGAACAGTTGGAGAAGGCACTATGAAAACAGACAGTGTTAAGAAAAAGTTTTTTTATGACATACTTAGAGAAAGTATAATAAATTAATTTTTTTATTTTATTGAAAATTAAGTTTTGAGCTAATTTTATAAGAAATGATTGCCGTTGGTCGGATTTGAACCGACGACATTTCGGTGTCTGAATTATCAAACTTTATTATTAAGTTTGTCTTCAGCCGAACGCTCTCCCGGACTGAGCTACAACGGCGTAGTTAAACATTTATTTAATTAAATATTTTTGTTTAAATAATATAAAGATATACTTATAAATAGTATATGGAGAGGAATGAGCCCTTGGATGAATTTGGTGAACTTAAAGAGTTTATTAATTTAGGAGATATGACCATAAGGGCTTACCAAAAAAACATAATAGACTCAATAAAAAGAAATGGGAATACGCTTGTTGTGTTACCAACAGGATTAGGAAAAACAATGATAGGAGTAATAATTATTGCAGAAAATTTAAGTAAAAATAAAAAAGGTATTTTCCTAGCCCCTACAAGACCATTAGCAGAACAGCATTACAATAACTTTAAAAAAATCTTTAATCTTAATGAAGAGGAGTTGGCATTAGTAATAGGTTCTGTGCCTAAGAAAAAACGTTCAGAAATAGAAAAGAATGCAAAGGTAATAGTAGCTACACCTCAAACAATTGCAAATGATTTGAAAGATGCAATTTTTTCAATGGATAATATAGGAGTAGTAGTTTTTGATGAGTGTCATAAAGCAGTAGGAAAGTATGCATATACATATGTTGCAAATGAATGTAACATAAGAGATATTACAATTTTAGGACTTACAGCGTCTCCGGGAAGTAAAAAGGAAAGAGTCACAGCAATAGTAGAGTCATTAAATATTAAAAATATTGAAGCTAGAGTTACAACAGATCCAGATGTTTCGATGTATGTAAAACAAAAACACGTACATAATGTTTTTGTAGATAAAACAGATACAATAAGATTAATTAGCAGTTTAATAGCTCCAGAAGCAGAAAACACGTTAAGAACATTAAACAAAATGGGTTTCTTAAGATTTAAAAGATTTGATAGAATACCAAAAGGTATACTGATAGATGCAGGAAATCAGATAAGTAGAATTAAAGCATCTAATTATAGAATGGGAGCTATGTTTAGCTACGTGAAGTTATTGAACTTATGTCACGCGTATGAATTATTGACTACAGAAGGGATATACCCATTTTTAACATATATGAAAAATATGCAAAATAAAGAAATTAAAAGCAAAGGAGTTGAAAGTTTATTAGCAAATAAAAATATACAAAAAGCAGTTACTGAAGCAGAAGCTGCGATAAAAAGAGGAGAAGAACACGGAAAAATTATTGCGCTTATAGATACAATAATACATTATAGGAAAAAAAGCATAATTGTTTTTGCACAGTACAGATCAACAATTAAGATGATTGTTGAGTACTTGATTAATAATGACATACCAGCAAAGGCCTTCGTAGGTAAAAAAGAGGGAGTAACCCAAGAAATGCAGAAAAGTATAATACAAGATTTTAGAGATAGGGTTTTTGATGTTTTAGTTGCTAGCTCAATAGCAGAAGAAGGGCTAGATATACCGACAGTTGATGCGGTAATCTTCTATGAACCAATACCTAGTGAGATAAGAAACATACAAAGAAAGGGCAGGACAGGTAGGTTTAGAGATGGTGATATTTATATTTTAGTAGCGCGAGATACAAAGGATGAAGTTTATACATATATTTCATTACAAAGGGAAAAGAAGATGATTGATTTAATTAGAAAGATAAACGCTGGGCTAGCAGCAAAGGCTAGGCCAAAAGGCCAAAGCTTACTAGGTGCAACTAAATGATAAACGTAACTTATTTATTTCTAATTTTTTCAGGCATAGTATTCTTAGGATATATATTGAATGAGCTATTTTACAAAATTAAAATATTAATCACATTGCCATTGATGATAATTGGAGTTTTGATAGGGCCTGTTTTCCATGTAATAGCACCACAAGGAAGCGGCATATTGATAGATATAGCTTCATTGGTAAGCTCAATAGCTATTGCATTCATACTTTTTGATGTTGGTTTAAGAATAAATATAGATGAGTTAGAGTTGTTTAAAGCTACTAGATTCTTCTTGCCTTTGGCTATTGCAACTGGAATAATATTAGGTATACTTATAGGTCTTTTTACAGGATGGAATCCCATATTATCATTCATTATAGGTTTTGCGTTAGCAGGACCAAGCTCAGCTGTTTTTCCTACGTTGAGTAGAATAGCTAGGATAAATCCACGTTTGAATAACATACTTGTATTTGAAAGTGTAGCTTCTGATTCTGTCCAGCTTATAATACCATTAATACTTTTAAGTTTGTTGCAAACAAATTCTTTTTCGGTTAGTGCAATAGCATCAAGCATATTTTACTTTTTTGTACTTTCAAGTATTTTAGGAGTCGTATCTGCATTTGCATGGACATTCATTTTGCAAGCATTCCATGAACATAGCAAAGAGTATTCATGGATGTTAACAATTACATTAGTTATAGCAAATTATGGCATTGCAAGTTTATTGGGACTTAATGGTGCAGTTGCTGTGTTCGTATTTGCAATAATCTTTTCTAACTTGCCAAAATTGTTTAAGAGTTTTGATAAATATTTTTACGATGTTAAACCAGAGTTCGACCATATAATGGAGTATCAAAAAGAAATTACATTTTTCATAAGTACGTTCTTCTTTGTATACGTTGGTTCAATACTAAGTTTTAACACTGGATCATTATCCTTATTGTATATAATAGTAATAAGTGCAATATTAAGTTTTGCAGTTATAATAATGAGAAAAGCTTCACTTCCAGTGCTTGAAGAATTTTTTGTTAAAAAAGATAAGAAGAGCAGTGAACGCATACTTTCTACATTTGATGTTGCACGAGGTTTATCTCCAATAATCATAGGATTATTGCTTATAGATACACCACTTCCTATACCAATAGACATAGCAGCTGTTTTGGGACTTATATTTATGACGGTATTTATAACAAATGTTATAGAATCAATAGGAATATTCTTCTATGCAGGAGCAGCAAACAAGGAAATGGATGGAACAGAAGAAAATGTAATGGAAAAACTCTGAGTATTTATTTTACTTCTTTTCTGTAAAGATATATCGAGAATATTAAAAGTACTGCAACTATTATGTGAACTGATGTACAGTACTCGCATATGTTTCCAACCATATACTCTGCATAAAGAAAATATCCAACAAATGAAATCCCTACCGTATTTACAAATATTTTAGCGAAAGGATCTTTTATCAAAAATAAAACTGCTAACTCTATCAAAAAGAATGCAACTCCAAAATCAGATACAGGTACTCCAAAAATAAATCCATACGGACTGTTTATGACATTATTACAGTTTATTATTCCAGAGGTAGAACAAAATAAAGGAACTCCTAAAAGATGATAAATTGATAAATAAATTGATACAATTAAACCTATTATAGATAAGAGTACCATCACTCCCTTTATACTTCTTAATTTAATAGGTAGTATCATGTCAATCTTTCTATTTCTTTTACATAACTTTGAGAACAAACACTGCTTGGAGTGTTGTTATCCATTTGACATATTTTTGTAGTTATAAGATTTGCCGAACCAATTATTGATTGTGCTTGTACAGTAGATGCATTACTTAGTGAATCAGTTATAGTAGACCAGTTATAACTATCTAATACAGAGTAAGGATCATATGTTGCTCCTACTAAAACACTTTTATTTCCGAAAAGAACAAAAGGTATACTTCCACCACCATCGTATTGTGACATTAAGTTATATTGTGATGTATTTGGAGTTTGTAATGATTTATAACCATTTCCTGAAGGTTGGTTTGTTGTTTGTTCAACACTTACAAATGATATGTAATTACTTGTATAAGTTGAGTTATAAAATGTAAATGTTGGTGTTGAAGGCGAGTAATCAGTAGCTGAAGATGTCATAAAGTGTAAATTTGAAAATGTACCAAAACGTGATAGTGCTATTATCATTGACCATCTTTCAGCTGCACAAAATGGACAGTACTCGGCTCCCATGTAAAGTACCTCTGGCTTATTGTTTAACGTTAATAAATTACCATTAACGTTTGAAACTACACGATATGACGCAGTACCTATTCCTATATTATTACTTAATGAATTTGGAACACTAAGTTTTGACAATAATGATTGTGGGACTAAAACATTATCGTAAGCAACTCTATTCGATGAGATTGATGCTCTACTAAATAGAACTAAAACTGCAAGAACTGCAACTACAATTACTGCTAGACATATCCAAACTAACTTTTTTACCATAATAATTACCAAATAGCAAATAAAATTACAAGACAATATATTTATTACTTTTGAATTTTTAGGGTTTACTCTAACTGTTTCTTTATTTTTTCTAGTAGTAGTTTTATATATGCTTTTTTATCTGTAGACTCGTATAACTTTATACTAGCTGCAGAGGCATGTCCACCGCCGGAATCAACTTCATCCTGATTGCTCTTGAATTCCTCTATTATTTTAAGTATTTGTACCTTTTCAGCTAACTCTTTTGGAATACGTAATGAAATATAAACACCAAAATGAAGTATAAGAATTGAGTTCTTTGATTCTGCCATTAAAGCATCAAGTAATTTTGAGGAAAATCTCCCAGGAAGAGGATACTTACTTTCTCTACTTTTTACAGTAGAAAAATCACATACGAAAATTGTGGTTTCACTTGCTTTATATTTTTTAATATTATTTTTTGCTTTTTCTATAGCATCCTCTAACTTCATTTTAGCCGTATTAACAAATGACAAATACTTTTCTTTATCAGTTATTATATTGTGAAGTTCGATAGGTGTTATATTTTTAGAGCTATAACTACCCAATGCTGAAGGATCACTTGTTGCCATATCTAAAAATAATGCAAGATCATTTCCTGGTTTTTTAATATCTGCATACTTACTGTAGTCACCTATGAAAGAAGCATTTACAACTTCATCGTTTATTTTTCCAGAAAGTACATACCCAAATAGTGATGAAAGAAAACCAGCAGTAATCTCTGAATCAGAACCCAAGTTCCAGGGATTTAAGTAACCGTTAAACTTTTCTCCGAAAAATCCTTTTTCAATAGGATGATGATCCAACCATATAACATCAAATGTTTCAGTTATCTTTTCTGCACCCCTATTACTTTGTATAGATGTTCCAAAATCAGTTATGTATAATAAAGGTTTTTCAATACTCATAAAGTAATTTTCTAAGTTTTTATCAAAAATTGCATCTCCTAACTCATAAACTACATTTTTTTGCATTAACCACGTTATATTTGGTTTTATCTCTATTTTAAATTTAGAAAATATCTCTAAAATTGAAAGATATACTGAATAAGCACCTGAAGAGCCATCTGCATCATTATGAAAACGTATTATTATCGGAGCTCCAAAGAATAATTTTAATAAAAAGGTTTTTGCATATTTTTTCATATGTTGGGTTAATTTTTTAATTACATCATTAATTTCTGTTATCTCAGAGGTATAATCAGGTCTGTTTAACTCTTTATCAATTATAGAAGTTATATTCTCCTTTAACTCAGATATAACCTTACTTGATGACTCTTTTGACTCAATAATTTTCTCGTTACCTATTTTTACAAAATTTCCTAACGGAATATCTTCTTTGAGGATTATTTCTTGTAAAATAGGTGTATCTTTTTTAAAAGAAAGTAACATATACTTTCTAGAGTTGCCTAGAACTTTAATACTGGTTATTATTCCTTCCATATGTAATCAACTTTATTATCCTGAAATATTATTTGTTAATGTTTGATAACAAGCACTATTTTGAGTAGCATTTAATATATAAGAACAGTACTTTGTTTGGTTTAGAGTTTTTGCAAGAAGATAGTAACATTGATAAGCATAAGTAGTGTTTCCAGAAGGACAGTAACTAACATTTTCCGAGCTAACTGCATGTATTATTGAAACTGTATAATTACAAGTAGAAGGATTCGAACCCGAATAAGTACTGTAGTTT
>JAJZMZ010000006.1 GCA_021848095.1 Microcaldota archaeon
ATGCATTGAATCAACTATTGCAAAAAATAGGAGAAAGCATGTACAAAGATAATCAAGGACAAGGACCGGAAGGTGCAGAAGGTCCAACAGGTCAAGGTTCAGAAGGACCGGGCACTGGACCAAATCCAGACGACACGGTAAATGCAGACTATAAGGTAGAAAAATGAGTGATGATTTCTATAATATACTAGGAGTAAGCAAAACAGCTTCACAGGATGAGATTAAAAAAGCATACAGGGAGCTTGCTCTGAAGTATCACCCGGATAGAAATAGCGGAAAAGATGCCGAGGAAAAATTCAAAAAAATAAACGAGGCTTACGCAGTATTAGGTAATGAAGATAAAAGAAAACAATACGATGCCTATGGCCCTGAAAGGTTTAATCAACAGTACAGTGAAGAAGATATCTTCAGAGGCTTTAACATTAATGACATCTTCAAGGACATGGGCTTCAACATTGATTTTGGCAATGGAAGATTCTCTTATGGTGAAAATGCTAGAGGAAATGACATCATTTACAGAATGCGTTTAAGTTTTATGGAATCAGCAAAAGGAGTAGATAAAGCAATAGAAGTAAAGCATATAGGAAAGTGTACTAACTGTTCAGGTTCAGGAGGAGAACCAGGATCGAAAGTTGTTAAATGTAATATTTGTAGAGGTTCTGGAAGTGTTAGACGCGTAGTAAATACTTTTTTTGGAGCTATGCAAACTGTAACAACATGTAATGAGTGTGGTGGAGCAGGAAGTTTCTTTGAAAAGAAATGTAAAGAGTGTAGAGGAAAAGGCGGTGTTTACAAAACAGAAAAGGTTGATGTGAAGATACCCCCAGGAGTAAAAGATGGTATGCGACTCAGATTAGAAGAGATGGGCGATTATAGTAAACATGGTTCTGGAAGCATTTACATAGATATTGCAGTAACAAAAGACGAAACATTTGAAAGAGAAGGAGACAATATATACACAACATTTAAGGTTCCATTCTATACGGCAATAATTGGAGGAGATATTGAAGTACCGACATTAGATGGCGTTAAAAAAATAAGCATAAGTCCAGGAACTCAGAACAACTCAGAGATAAAGTTAAAGAATCAGGGAATAAGAAGATTGGGAACACAATCGTATGGAGATGAGATAGTTACACTAGAGATAGACATACCAAAAACAATAACAAAGCAAGAAGAAGATCTTATAAAACAATTTAAGGACATTCACGGTGCAAGTCCAAAGGACAAAAAGAAGTTTAACATTTTCTAATTTTATTTAAATATAATATATTCTAGTAATACCATAGTTAAAAACAAAGATATAAATTCTTAAAATACCTTACCATAAATGTGGTAGGATGAATCTGGTTAAAAGTGGGAATACTTCTTCAAGTAATAAAAATATAGTTCAAAATAAAGTAGAAACCGCAGATAAAAATTACTTAAAAATTGTTAATCAAATATTAAATTTTGGAAAATGGAAACAAAATAGAACAGGAATTAAAACACTTGCAATTGCAGGTGCTATGTTTGAACATGATATGAAAGAAGGTTTCCCATTACTTACAACTAAAAAGATGCCATTCAAGGTAATAGCATCTGAACTCGAGTTTTTTATAAAAGGAAAAACAGATAAAAAGTGGTTGCAAGAACACAACAACCACATATGGGATGAGTGGGCTTCTCCTAAAAAAGCAAAGTACGGACACGATGAAGAATCAAAGAAAAAAATGTTTGAAGAGAATGATTTAGGACCAATTTATGGTTTCCAATGGAGACATTTTGACGGCGCTTATCAAGGTTTAAATCAAGACTACATAAATGAAGGTGTAGATCAACTTGCAAATGTAGTTAAAAAACTTAAAGAAGATCCAACAGATAGAAGAATGATTGTTTCTGCATGGAATCCTAAACAAATAAGCGAGATGGCATTACCACCTTGTCATTATGGTTTTCAAGTCACAGTAATAAATGATGAAATAAACTTATTATGGAATCAACGTTCAGTAGATACAATGTTAGGATTACCATTTAACATTGCAAGCTATGGTTTACTGCTCCATCTTTTAGCTAAAGAAGCTCAATTAAAAGAGGGTAGATTAATAGGATTTTTAGGTGATGTTCACATATATGAAAATCATGTGGAAGGAGCGAAGGAACAATTGCAAAGAGATCCCAATAAGTTTAAATCACCAATAATTAAAACAGATGAATTTACAGATATTTTCAATTGGAAGTGTGAGAGTACACGAATTGAAAACTATGAAAGTTATCCCAAAATAAACTTTGATATAGCGGTTTAAATGGAACTAAATATGATAGTAGCAATGTCAATAAATGGCGTAATAGGTAAAAACAATAAAGTACCTTGGAGAATAAAAGATGATATGCTTTTGTTCAAGGGTTTAACAACAAATAGAACAGTAATTATGGGAAAAAATACATGGCTTTCTTTGCCAGATACATTCAGACCTTTGCCAAATAGAAATAATATAATAGTTAGTAAAACTCTACCTGAACAAGAAGGAGCTTTTGTATGTAAAAGCATAGAAGAAGCAGTAGATTTTTCTAAGAGATTTATGGTTGATGTTTTTTGTGTTGGAGGTGCAAAGATTTACGAACAGATGCTTCCAATTACACAGGTACTACACATATCATTAGTAAAAAGTATTTATGAAGGAGACACTTATTTTCCTAAAGTAAATTATGATGAGTGGGAATTAAAAAATAAAACTGATTTTGAAGAGTTTACATACAACAGATACGAAAGAAAAGAAAAAATAAATCCATTTAAATTTTAAAAAAATAATTAATTAAATAGTGTAATAACTACATTTAAAGAAATCATTAATTCATTATTACATTTAATTTCATTACTCTGTTAATGCTCACAACTCCATATTTGAGTATAATGGAAACTTCGATGTCAATTCATTAACTGATTGTCTAATTTTTTTAATTTCATCGTTTTCATTTAGATGTTCTCTGAATTGTTTGATATGAGCTAAGCGTTCTTCTTTTGACTCTGGAAGTTTATTCTCTTTTATTGAAGAAAGTACTTGTGCTATGTAAATTGCAATCTCTTTCATCTCTGATTCTTTCATTCCACGAGACGTTACTGCAGGGGTTCCCATTCTAATACCGCTAGGATAAAATGGTGATGAACGCTCACCAGGAACTGTATTTTTGTTTAAGGTTATTCCTGCTTTGTCTAGTGCTTCTTGTGCAAAAACTCCAAACCCTGGAGATATATCGCTTAAATCAGCTAAAACCATATGATTATCAGTTCCCTTAGTAACTAACTTTATTCCTTGTTCCATTAACGATGATGCTAGTGCTTTTGCATTTGCAACTACTTGTTTTGCATATGATACAAACTCAGGAGTCGATGCCTGTTTAAGAGCTATTGCAATTGCAGCAGTTATATGATCATGAGGACCGCCTTGCATTCCTGGAAAAACAGATTTATCTATCTTTGAAGGAAGCTCAGGATCTTTTGATATGCCTTTTTTAGTTATCATTATCATTGCACCCCTAGGACCACGTAGTGTTTTGTGTGTTGTTGTAGTAACTATATCCACATAATTAACTGGACTATCATGTACTCCTGCAATTACCAAACCAGATATATGTGAGATATCAGCAGCTAAGTATGCACCTACAGAATCAGCTATCTCTGCAAACTCCTTGAATGGAAGTTTTCTTACATAAGCCGTAGAACCTACCCAGATTAACTTTGGTTTGTTCTTTTCTGCAAGCTCTCTTACTTCTTCTAAATTAATGTAGCCATCTATTTTTACACCATACTGAATACTTTTGAATAACTTACCTGTTGCACTTGAACTCCAACCGTGAGTTAAGTGTCCTCCTGAAGTTAAACTTTGACCCATAACTACATCTCCAGCTGAACATAATGAGAGATAAACCTCCATATTTGCAGGAGAACCTGAGTAAGGCTGAACATTTACATACTCAACTTTGAATAAAGATTTAGCACGAGAAATTGCAAGTTTTTCAATCTCATCGATAAACTCATTTCCACCATAGTATCTTTTTCCAGGATAACCTTCTGAATATTTATTTGTAAGGACACTGCCCATAGCTTGCATTACTGCACTTGATGTAAAGTTTTCAGAAGGTATTAACTCGATAGAGCTTCTTTGTCTGTCCAGCTCATTTTTCATCAATGAAAAAATTTCCCCATCTTGTTCCTTTACTTCTGACAGCCAATCCATCATATCAACCCATTTTTATTTTTAATTAATTTTTTTAGTGTTAAAAGTAAAGCACCCATCGATACTACTGCAACTACAATGAATAGTGTTATAAAAAATGTTTGATTTGGCGCTTCAAGTAAAAAGAATATTGCAAATGCGATACTTATGAATGAAAATAATGGAGGTATTGCTGGTAATCCAACTTTATACTTTCTTAAAATAAACATTGTTGTCAAAACCCCTAAACCAGAGAAGACAACAACCAATGTTGAAAGGAATAGATTTGCTATTGCCGCATATGCGCCAGTAGCTATAGCAGCAGGAAGCATTATATCCCCATTACCTAACATTATACTTGAAAGAGTAGGAACACTTCCTCTTTTAACTATTTCTTTTAAATGTTCAGAATAATGTTTGTTCTTTTTTACAAAGTTATTAAACTCAGATATTTCTTTTTTGTTTAATTCTTTTTTTGGTATTGCTTCGATATCTGAAGAGCTTATCATAAATGCGAGATTCATATTTACTGCTTGCTTTGCCATAGGTATCATGAACTTCATAACAAAAACTGCAAGATAATCATAAACTGCAAATGCAGCCATTAATAAATAAAGGAGAAGAATATTTCCAAAGCCAACTCCTATTAAAGTACCTAGTCCAACACTGCTTAAAAGTGTTGTTATATTTCTTATTTTAGGACTTTGACTTTCTTTAGTTTTAATAAATAAAAGTATTAATGAAAGTATAAACGCAGTTGTAAGTCCATAAAGAATTGGAATGTAACTCCCAAAAAGTGACATTATTATAAGAAAAAAGAATGTTCCTGAACCTAAGATTATTATATAACCTTCTAAGATTTTGAATATTGTATTGTTTTTGTATAGCTTGAAGATGAATGAAAAGATTAATGCTATTACAACTATATCGAGGATTATTGAAACTATAGTGCTAAGAACATTTGTAGGAGATGCAATTATATTTTCTAATCTAAAGGCATAAGGTAAACCCAAAATTATTAGAAATAACGCAAGCAGTTGTCCTAAAAGAAATAATGAAAAAATACTAACTATCTGTCTATTTTCTATTTTTCTTTCTATCTAATACACCTTACTTAATCATCACTTCTCTTTACAATTTTTATAATACCTTGTCTTGGACTAAATACATCTCCAGTTCTTTCTAACTCAAGAAGATACTTGCTTGTTGTGTTTCTATCTATTCCTAACTTTTCTGCTTCTTCCAATATTCTTGCTATCTTTGCGTAATCTTCTTCATCTTCTAATCGTTTAATAACATTTAATAAATTATTCATCTTGTCTACTTTCTCCCTGGGCATTCCGGTTAATAAAGTATCAATATCTTTTCTTCCGCCCCTGTCAACTGCTAAACTCGTAAGCATATGATCAAGAAGGAATATTGCTAAATCTGCATCTTTCTTTTCTATCTTATCTGCAAGACGTGACTTTGCACTAGCTTCAGAAAGTCTAACTAAACCTTCTATCTGACGAGGTGTAATTGGAACTGCTCCTTGCTTCATCCCTATCTTTCTTAACTCAACGTAATAATTTTGAATTGTTTGACTTGCTTCGTTATCTAATCGTGGTTTGACATTTTTACGCGCATATGCAACATACTTTCTCAAGAGATCTGTGCTAATTGGTTGTTTATCTACTTGTTCATACTCTTTTTCATTAGCTATCTCTGCACCTGCAGCTGCATGCTGTATCATAATATGACTCGCTATCTGTCTGTCACGTTCTTCATCTAATACATCAGTTATTGGAAAGATTAAATCAAATCTTGAAAGCAACGCAGGTGATATATTAAACTGCTCTGCTGGATACATGTTTTTATCGAATCTTCCATACTTAGGGTTCGCAGCGGCTAGTACAGATGTTTTAGCACTGAACTTAGCTACTATTCCTGCTTTGGCTACGCTTATGCTTTGTGACTCTAAAGCTTCTAGAAGTGCTGATTTATCTTCATCGCCTATTTTATCGAACTCGTCTATACTTACCTCACCACCAGAACCTAGTACAAGTGCTCCGGCCTTTAATGTCCAGCCTCCTTCTGAAAACTCATCTCTTTCAGCTGCAGCTGTAAGACCAGCACCGCTTGTTGATTTACCGCTTACATAGATACCCTTAGGGACTATCTCAGTTACTGCTTGTAAGAATCTTGTTTTTGCACTACCAGGGTCTCCTATTAACAACATGTGAATATCGCTTCTTATTACAGCACCGTCAACTAACCGTTTGTCAGGAGTGCCTCCAAAAAGTTGAAGTACCAACGCTTTCTTAATTTCATTGTGTCCATAAATTGATGGAGCTAATGACTTTGCTATTTTGTCAAAAACTTCAGGATCTTTTGATAAATCATGTATTATTATTTTATCGTCTTCTGTTATATCTAACTCAGCAAATTCCTTTTGTTTTGGTTTTATTGAAACAGCTTCAAAAAACATAGTAAATAAAATTTTATCTTCTTTACCTCTTGAGTTCCTCCTTGGTTTTATTCTAAGAATGCCAGTAATATCTATTCTATCTCCAGGGATTACTCTGTTAACTAAATCGTCCTCCATCCAGACTTCTAACTGCCAAGTAGGAGTGCTTCCTTTTAATCTTTCAAGGGGATCTTGTACAGCTAATCTTTGTAAGTTTGAGAAACGAGATCTTTCCGGATCTTGTTTTAATGACTTTCTTTTACATTGTGGACATATCTCTACAACTGTATCCCTTTCCATTTTTATTTCAATGACACTTGCACAAAATAAACATTTAAAATAACCAATATTTACTTTTGGGGTAATCTCAGATCTTTTAACTACTAATGAATCTAATGTTAAAAATTGCCCTATAAACTCAGAACCTACATCTTGTATCATAGGCGCTTGAGTAGTAACACCATAAAATCTTGCGTAAACAGGCTCTTTTGCTTCGGGATCAGGATTCATCTTTGATAATGCAGTATTAGCTATTGGTAAAAGCTCATCTGGCTTGTGTATTAACTGCAAGGCCATATCAGTATCGAATCTTTCTAAGTCATGCATATCTAAGTTAAGGCTTCTTGTTTTTGGGTAACTTATGTACATGTCCTTTATTTGTTCTGAGTAATAATTAGTCAAAAACTCGGAAAACTTCTCCTCTAATTCAGAGCTCGCTATTTCATCCACAGTATCACCCCTGTACATAGTGTTTATATTTCTAAAGGAATAAAAGAGTGTATTGTAAAAGGTTTTATCTCAAGTTTGGTGTTTTTTATTAAGTATTATATCACTACTCCAATATTTTATGTAACAAACAAGCCACATATAGGTACTGCGTATACTGTAATTATTGCGGATATCTTAGCTAGATGGCATAGATTAGCTGGAAATGATGTTTTCTTTCTTACTGGAACAGATGAACATGGAGAAAAGATAGAAGAAGCAGCTAAGAAAAGTAAAAAAACTCCTCAAGAATTAGTTGATGAAGTATCAGAAGATTATAAAAATTTGTGGAAAGATTTAGGAATAACAAATAATGATTTTATAAGAACAACTGATAAAAAACATGTTGAAACAGTAGGTAAATTTTTAACTGAGATTTATAAAAAAGGAGATATTTACAAGGGAGCGTATGAAGGTTGGTACTGCGTACCTGATGAAACTTTTATAACAGAGTTACAACTAGTTGATGGAAAGTGTCCAATTTGTGGAAGAGAAGTTAAAAAAGTAAAGGAAGAAAGTTACTTTTTTAAATTAAGTAAATATCAAGACAGACTTTTAGAACTTTATAATAAGAATCCTAAATTTTTAATGCCTAAGAATAAGTCTCAAGAGATAATAAATAGAGTTAAATCAGGATTAAATGATATAAGTATCTCAAGAAGCACAGTTAAATGGGGAGTAGAGCTTCCTATGGAAAAAGATCATACAGTTTATGTATGGTTTGATGCTTTAGTAAATTATCTTTCAGCTATAAACTGGCCAAATGAAAGTTATAAAAAATACTGGCCAGCTGATTTACATCTCGTCGGAAAAGAAATCAATTGGTTCCATTCTGTCATATGGCCAGCTATGTTATTTTCAATTGGTTTAGATGTTCCAAAAACAATATTCGCACATGGATGGTGGACAGTTGAAGGTAAAAAAATGTCTAAATCATTAGGAAATGTTGTAGACCCATTAGATATAATTAAAAAGTATGGAAATGATTCATTAAGATATTTTTATGTTAGAGAAATTCCATTAGGAGACGATGCTGATTTTTCTGAAAAAGCATTAATATCGAGGATAAATGGAGAGTTAGTTAATGATTTAGGTAATCTTGTTTACAGAACACTTACACTTGTTGAGAAGTTTTCTGGAGATATAAAAGGTAATAAAGAATTAGAAGAAAAAATCAATATTCAAAAGATAAACAATTATATGAATGATTTTGATACATTTAATGCAATAGAAGAAATTTGGTCAATAGTGAGAAATACAAATAAGTACATAAATGAAAAAGAAGCATGGAAGCTTTCTGGAGAAGAGTTAGGTTCAGTACTTTATAATTTATTAGAATCATTAAGGATAATATCTATACTTATCGCACCATTTATGCCAGAAACTTCCGAAAAAATAAGAAAACAATTAGGAAATAAAGTAGAAAATTTAAGTGATTGTACATTTAAGACATATACAGGAAAAGTTAAAAAAGAAGGACATTTATTTGAAAAAATAAAGTAGTTATATTTTCTTTAAAGAAATCGAAGCGAGTTCTCTCCACGAATAAATACTTCCTTGAGTAAGGTATAACTTTAATTTTTTGACTCTTATTTTTTTAAGATCTTTAAGTTCTTCGGATAATGAATCAACTAATTTTTGGCGTTCATCTTCGGAGATATTTGCATAAATTAAACTAATGTGCGGATTTGATTCGTTTATTTCAGATTTAAATACTGAAGTTGACTTTCTCTGGAAATCTTTGAAGTTTTCTGACATATTTAATGACAAAAATACACATTTAAAATATTCAGAATATTGATTAATACCGTTTACATCAACTTCAAACTCATTTGAATCTCTAAATGTTTTTTTGAACACATCTACTGAGTTATTTTTTAACTTTATTTTTTTACACAAAGTAATATGTGGTTCAAATAAAGGAGATCCATATTTTTGTGATAACCTAGAGATTATTGGATTAAGAATTGAGATAATATCTTTTGATGGTAAAAGCCATATTGAAGCTCCAACTCCTTCTTCAGAATTCATAATGTAATTAACTACATAGAATATAAAAACAGTTTACCAAAATAATTTTAGTTAATTACTAAATATTTTCTAGAGATAACTTTAAAATATACAATCATAAAAGTATATTGATTAAAAATGAAAAAGTATCTTTTTGTAGTTATCCTTGCTATTATTTTAATTTCTGTTTTTTTAATTTTTACATATATTAATTCAAATCCAAGTTCAAATAATGTAAACTTATCAAATGTAAATAAAACTTATTCGCAAAAGTTTTGCATCAACGCAGCAAACAACAACATAATAATGAACATTGCTTTAGCCAATGGAATAACATGTTTTAGAACAGATATTTCTTTTAGCAGTAGTAAAAATGCTACAATAATGAATGTAGTAAATAATAATGGAGAGTACTTAGGTATTTTAGATTATCAAACAGTTAATGCACAGCCTTCGCAAAATGGATGTGCTTCTGGATGTAATTGGTCTTTGTCTAATTGGAATAACAGCATTAGAGAAGCACTCAAAAAATATCCAAAAATTAATGAGTGGGAAATTTATAATGAACCTTTATTTGGTGAGTTTCAAAGCGGATATGAAAATGGAAGTGCATTACATTACTTTAATATGATTAAATCTGCTTATGAAATAATAAAACAAGTAGAACCAAACTCAACTATAGTTTGTTTTGGTGGTGCAGAGTTATTCCCAATAAGTACAGTCCAACAGGAATATTATTTTTATAAAAATGTCTGGAGTTATGGTGCAAGTAAGTACTGTGATGCAATATCAGTACATGCTTACAGTATGCCTATTTACAACTTAACACAAGATCCTTATCAAAACGTTTCCCTAAAACAAGTATACAACTTTACAATTAATTTGTATGAAAATCTTACTAAAAAACCTATTTGGATAACCGAAACAGGAATTCCTTCAAACAACTTTACAGTAGGAGTGAATCTTTCACAACAAAAACAAGCTTCATTTTTGACACAGGAATTCAACTTCTTCTCTGATTATCCATTTATAAAAAGAGTTTATTGGTATGATTTAATAGGTGGAACAGGAGCAGGTGCGGACTTTGGATTACTGAATGCAACTTCATTAAAAACAAAACCCGCATTTAACTCGTTTATTTATTTTATAAAAAACAGCAAAAAGTAACAAGTAGTCACAGATATATATCTAAAAAATAATATAAATATTGATTAAATGTTCAATGTTAATAAAAAACCAGTAAATAGAAATGTTAATGAGTTTTTCTTAGATTTTGGGAAGGAGTTTGCAAAAGAAGCTGGAAGTATAATTAGAGCTGATTTTAACAAAAAAGAATTTACTTTAAAAGAAGACAATACACCAGTAACTAAAACCGATGTAAAAATAAATGAAATGTTGATTGAAAAGGTTAGCTCTACTTTTAATACACATCAAGTCTTAGGTGAAGAGAGATCAGTTTTAAAAAGCAATGCAACTTATACATGGGTGTGTGATCCTTTAGATGGTACAATATCATTTTTACATGGTTCACCTACATGTTCATTCTCACTTGCTTTGTTAAAGAATGAAGTACCTATTATTGGCATTACAACTGATCCGTTTATGGATAGATTATATGTTGCAGGTTTAGGAAATGGTGCGACATTAAATGGTAAAAAAATATCGACCAGTAATAAAAATAAATTGAAAAATGCAGTAATAGGCATGAGTTACTGGCCAGGTGCGCAAATTGAGTTATTTAATGCGCATAAAAACTTAGTAAAAGCAGGAGCCTCTGTTTTAATGTTAGGATCAATAGTATACAGTGGAAATTTAGTTGCCTCTGGAGATTTCGACGCAGCAATTCATCCTGCAAGATTCACGTATGACAGTGCAGCTCTTTCTGTTATTATACCACAAGCAGGAGGAAAAGTTACTTCGTTAACAGGAAAGGAACAAAGATATGTAGATAATGAAATTTTTGGAGCAGTTATGAGTAATGGTTTAATAAATAAGGAGTTATTTGAAGTTTTAAGTAAAAGTATTAGGTAATTATTTATAGTAATCTAAAATCATTTTTGCAACATCAGAAGGATTGATAGTAGTATTATCAATTGTTAATGATTTGACAAAAGGAATTTCACTGGTTACATCACTTGTTGATACAAATTCCTCAAGAATTTTTTTATCAGTTAACTTACCAAAACTTTTTCTAGATTCATCTTGAACTCTATCCTTTAATTTTTCCATATTACAAATTAACCTAACGAAACATACTTCTCCGTTTTTTTCATTTAATATATTTATTATATTTTTAATAAAAGGATCATCTAAATTTTTAATATAAACAGAGGTCATAATTATATTTTCTACATTTACAGAAACTGCCTCTTTTAATAAATCTAGTCTGTATTTATCTATAAGCTCTCCAAATTTTTCATGGTCTCTTTTAAACATAGAAGATACAAAATCTATTGATAAGTGATTATGAAATATTTTACCGTTATTCAATTTAGATAACTCCTTTGAAACTGTAAGTTTTCCTACCCCCGGAGGTCCATAAATAAAAAATAATTTTGTCATAAAATTTTTAGTAATTCAAATTATAAAATAATTTGCTTTTTAATCAATAACTTTAAATATATTAAGATATAAAAGCTAAAATATAACTAGGTTATAGTTAGTGTTTTAATGGCAAATTTCATATTGACAGTAGTATTCTCATTCATAATGGGTTTTTCAATTTATTTATCTATGCCATTAATCATGAGAAAAAAAACTAGTAAAAACCTCATGTCACTGCTAAATGCTATTGCGATAGGCATTCTTATTTTCTTAATATCAGATATATTTTCAGGAGTTAGTAGTTATTTATACAAAAATAACTCATTATATGGCTATGGTGCAAATCCAGTAATAGGAATAGTATTTGCTTGTGCTTTAGCTATAGGCTTCTTTATGCTTTACTACTTTGAAAAAAATCCTAAAGGAGGTAGTACGGCAACTAAGTTATCTTTAATGATAGCTATAGGAATAGGTTTACAAAATCTTACAGAAGGTTTAGTGTTTGGTTCATTATCTGCAAATATAGGATTTCTTTCAGGTGCAGCATTAGTAGTTTTGATCGGTTTCATCTTACAAAATATAACAGAAGGATTCCCAATAGTTGCACCATTATTAAGAGAGGAAGAAAGAAATCCTTGGAAGATTTTAATATTACTTCTAATAGGGGGACTACCAACAGTTATAGGAGGAGTAACTGGTTTTTACTATAGCTCAAAAGTATTTGAGGTATTTTTCAGTGGCCTTGCAATAGGAACTATACTTTATGTTCTAATACCTATGATAAGACATCAATTGAAGGATATAGACGTTTTACGCCATAGAATTTTATACCTAGGAATATTTTTAGGATTTTTAATCGGATTCCTAGTAAATCTCATTTGATATCTTAAATTCTAAGTTTTTCAATTTACTCTAATTTTATAACTATGGAAAATAACAAAGATTTATGAATTTACTTATTTAATTAGGTTTGGTGTAAAAAATGATCTTCGTTGATGAAACAAAGAAAGCAATAGACATAATTTTGCTTAAAGATAAAACTCCGGAAGCAATGGGCGTTGCACAAGGTTTAGGATTTTACTATAAAGCTTCGTTAATTCCGTTGATACTTGCTGTAATAGTTGCTGCTTTAATCAGTACTGCATTTGTAGGAACAATTGGAGCATTGTTAAC
>JAJZMZ010000020.1 GCA_021848095.1 Microcaldota archaeon
ATCAAATATTGAGGTATAATTGAATTTTTTCGAAAATTGTTTTGATGTATTTAATTGTGATATATTTAAATTAGAGGAGTTTGTAGAGTTATTTTTATTTGTTGAGTAATATGCCGATGATGAACATAATGAATACAAAGTTTCGTTTTTAAGGTTATCACAATAAGAAGAATTTTTAGAACCTAAAGAAACTGCTATATAACACATATCTTTTGGACTGTAAGAAACATTTTGTAATGATTGTATATAATCCAATGGAGAAACATAGAATATGCTTGAGTTAGATCCTGATGTTAATGATGAAACTCCCGAATAAGACATAATTTCATTAGATAATGTGTTGTTCTTTACTGTGCTCATTGAGTTACAATAAGATATGTTTTTTTGAGCGTATGCAGTCGATAAATTTAATGAAGAGTAACAAACAAGTTTTTCAGAAGAGTTTGTCAAATAGTTACATAAAGAGGATTTATTATCAGTTATTGCAAGATTAGTTGTACAAAATGTATCATTATTACCGTTAAGTTTTGAACATAAAGAAATGTTATTGGTTTTTGTCGAAACATAATCAATACAATTTTGCATGTACTCGCCACTTGATTTTGAGCATAAAGTACCATTCAATGTATTTTGTGCTATAAAAATGTAACATTGATTTGCAAGGCTCGAAGGCAGTTGTTGACATAAAGATGGTGCACTTTGATTTTCAGCTAAATTTAAGATACATGAATCTTTGTATGAAGAAAGAATTATATTTGAACAACTACTTAAATTGTTATTTGAAGAAGATATAGGATGCACAAAAATTGTATAGATAATTATCATTATAGCTAGAAAAATGACAATTAAGAAATAAAGCTCAAGTGATTTGTGTTTTTCCATAAACTCTTCTAATGAAAAACCACTAAGCAACTTGCTAGCTTTATTTTTTTCATCTGACAAAAAATTACCTAATACTTTTATCAGTAAGTTATATTTATATTCTTTCCTTACTTACTTTAAACGGTGCTCTTTTGGATAAAAGAATTGTAGCAGTAGGAGTCATAATATTAGTACTTAGTTTTGTCGTAGCAGGTTCAGTAGTTGGACCTAGCATAACCTCAAATGTAAATTATAATAATACACAAGTTAATAGAATACTTGTTAAACCAAATACAACGGTTACAGATGCAATACAAATGTATAACTCAAGTTTCTTTGTTTTAAGTTATACTTCTTCTGTTCCAGTAGATTTTTACTTTTTAAATCAAACAGGTAAAAAAATATTTGATTCTTTTAACTCGTTAGAAAGCAACTCAGTAAACTCTATTTCATTGAACTCTCTTGAAGGAAAGGGTCTTTATTTATTTATACAAAATGGAACAAAAGGTACAACATATCCTTATAGTTCGAACCTATCAGTTTATGGTTATAAAAAACCAACTTACTTTTATAATGGAACTATATTTGGACCTGGATCTGCACAGTATCAAAATGGTACTTACTTTTTAGAGTTTAACAACAGAAACAGTAGTTATGCTAATGTTAGTTACAAGTATGATGAATATCCTCTCGTAAACTTAAATCAAAGCAGTTATTATGGAAATATGTTCGTTCCTGGAAGTCTTGTTTCTTCAGTTATGTTTATTTTAGGAATAGTACTTATTGTTTTTGGAGTATTGAGAAAGAGTTACTCAAGAACAGAACTTCAAAATTATGAAACAAAAGTAAGTGAATTTTATAAGAACATAGATACAAAATCAAGCAAAAGAAAAACAAGTAACAAACATAAAAAGAGTAGTAAAAAATCTAAAAGAAAAAGTAGAAAGTGATTAAGGTAGTTTAATAAGATTAGTTTACAAATTAAAATAAGGTTAAAAAATGAAAACTATTTTGGTTGATGCTGTAGACACATTTATTATTAGAGACAACAACAAAATTAAAACCTTCATAGAGATTTGAACTTACTTATGAAACACGGTTTAGTAAGGAAAAAACTGTTGGATTACGACCGAAACATGTAGAGTACTTATTAACTGATAAAGGAAAGGAAGTAATACCGTCTTTATTAGATATAGTTAGAAAAAAGTCATACATTTAGCCATACGTTATAATCAGAGAAATACATAACAAGTAATAAAGAACTTAGTATACATAATATAAACATGGATAGTTTGCAGGAGAGAATTGCAGGAGAGATAGCTTTATCTGATACCCCTGGAAGTACAATGAAAAAGTGGAGAGAGTTATTCGGGATATCACAAGTTGAATTAGCACATTACCTTAAAATTTCTACCTCAACAATAAGCGATTACGAAGGAAACAGAAGAGCAAGTCCAGGAGTAGGAATAATAAAAAGATTTATTCAAGCGTTAGTAACAATAGACAATCAAAGAGGAGGAGAAGTAATAAGAAATCTTGAAAAGTTCAACAAAGGCGTAAAAAGTGACGATAAAGATTCATTTTATTTTATTCAAGATTTTTCTGCACCTATAACTGGAACAGATATAGTTAGATTAATTGATGCAAAGGTTATTACTAATCCAAATTACTTAGACTCGATGAAGCTATTTGGTTACACCTTATTAGATAGCTTAAGAGTAATACTTGAGATATCTCCTTCTGAGTATCCACGATTATTTGGAGCAACAAATGAACGTGCTTTTATTTTTGATCAAGTAAGTACAGGAAGATCTCCAATGGTAGTTGTAAGAGTAGCTCCAATAAAACCAAAATTAGTAGTAATACAAAATTTAGATACGGTAGATAAGTTAGCAATTAAAATATCACAAATAGAAAAAATACCTTTACTTACAACAAAGCTAAATGCCGAAGAAATTAAAATGAGATTAAATAATATTTGATTTTGATTAATCTTTAGAATACAATTTGATTTTTGGGCGTATTTGAAGATTGAGTTGTACCTTGATTTGTATTATTTGTATTTGGAGTTTGAGGTTTACTTGTTTGAACAGGTGTTTGTACTGGACTTTGCGGGTTTGTTGTTTGATTTTTATTTTGATTACCAATATCAGATAAATTAGATTGATTTAAAAGAAGTATATTGAAACCAGTATCTATTATTTCGTAAGGAACTGCAGAGTACATGTGATCTGTTCCCCTCATTTTTACTATTTCTAATGTTGGGATTCTATTGTCTAAATCGTCGCCAGAAAAGAACAATGATATCACACCGTCATAAATATAAGATTCTGGTTGGTATTGCACATCTTCTTTTTCTGATCTACTTTTTTCTATAAGTAATAATGAAGTTATGTTATTTCTTTTTAAAACAGATGACAAACTTATTGATAAAGATCTATAATCTAAAATCAAAGGTATGAACAACTTTATTACAGATATAGAGTCCATAACTATTCTTTTTGCTTCATGTGTACGTATCATTGAATCTATGTCAGATATGAAACTACTGAATGTATATGCATTACCGTCTCTGTTTTTCTGTACATATTGTTTTGTGTCTTCGGAGCCTAAAATAGTTAACTTGCCTTTTTCAAGAAATGAATCAATTTGAGTAAATGAACTAAAAGCAGCTTTTGCATTTTCAATTATGTCTTCTTGATCTTCTTCGAATGAAAATAAGATGCCATTTTCTCCTTTTTCTGCACCTCTATAAAGAAACTCAAAACCGAGAAGAGTTTTTCCAGCCCCTGGACCGCCTTCCAATATTACTTGATTACCAGAAGGTATTCCGCCTTTTAACATTATGTCAAGACCAGATATCCCAGTAGGTTTTTTTATTTTCATCATAACCCCAATTGTAAACGCCTTACATAACAATAGGTAAATACCTTTTTATAGGTTCTCACTTTCGATTAGTATAACACTAAAATAGATATATTATTTAAAGTATTTTAATTTATAAATTAATTATAGAGTGAGTTTATGGTAGAGTTATTTAGTTCAGCTTTGAAGGTTATAGAAAAGAACATTGTCAATTTTTTCATAATGTTTATAGCTTTCTTGATAATATCGTTTATAGTATATGGAATTTTTACATTTATAATTAGTATAACAGTTGGTGCATTTTTTGGTTATTTAGTTACAGGAATAGATCTTGCAATTGCACTAATAATATTTACGTGGTATATCGCCTCTTTGACTGAAATGTCTAGAGAGATGATAAGTAACAACTCAGTTGATTATGTAAAATCAATTAAAGTAGGTTTAAATAATATTTCAAAGAACTCTTCTGCAATAATAGCAATTGCTGTCTTAGGATTTATCGGAGGATTTATAGCTCAGTTTGTTTTTGGACATGGAGTTATTAGTTATTATGATTTTGGCAGTAATATAATCGAGGGTATTTTCTACGCTATTGCAGTAGGAATTGCATTATCAGAGTTTGTCGGAAAGAGAAATGGATTTAATTTCATAAAGTTATTTGATAAGGTAAACAAAGTTTCTCCTAACGCAGGAATAACTCTTTACATAATTACAGTTCTTTCGATAATACCCGGAATAGGTGTATTACAATTTTTGATAATAGGTTTACCTGTAATGATATTAGTATTATTCAACTCTGGAGCACATGTAAGTGTTAAAAAAGAAGTTGAAAAGAAGAGTAATAAGACACAAAAATGAGTTTTTATGGAATACAAATTAAGATGTCTTACATGTAATAAAGTTTATGAAAGCACATATAACTCCCAGTTATGTAAGGAGTGTCATGGAGTTTTAGAGGTAGAGTATAACTTCATAAGTGAGTCATTCATAAATATGCCGCACTCATTTTGGGGCTACTCTAATATTTTACCTAACTCTAAATCGTATAAAAAATACTCAGTAGGTTTAACTAAATTATTAAAAAGCAACTCAGATGAAAACTTATTCCTTAAACTTGAGTTTCAAAATCCAACAGGTTCGTTTAAAGATAGAGGTTCAGTAATTGAGTTAGCTAAGGCTAATGATTATGGCTATAAAAGAGTAGTTTGTGCTTCAACAGGTAATATGGCATACTCAATAGCTTATTATGCTAAGCTTTATGGAATAAAAGCAACTGTTTATGTAAGCAAAGACGCAAATAAAGACAAGCTTTATAACATAGATAAAACTAGCAATGCTACAATAGTCAAGGTAAATGGGGATTTTACTGCAGCGCAGAAGCTTGCTGAAAAACATGCTTTCAGGAAAAGAGAGTTTCTTACAGGAGATTATTGTTATAGAAAAGAGGGACAAAAAACAATAATATATGAGATATTAGCACAGTTAAGGAACACTAGAAATATAATAGTTCCAATAGGAAATGCTACTTTATTTTCAGGTATGTTAAAGTCATTAAAAGAAATTAAGGATAACTATCCAAAAACCCATTTACCAAAAATAATTGGCGTACAGTCTGCTGTTTGTAAGCCGTTGTATGAAGCGTATAAAAAAGAATCAACAATTAGGTATGAAAAACCAAAGACAAAGGCAGATGCAATTGCAGTAGGATATCCAACATTTGGACCACAAGCTTTGAAGTATATGAAAGATTTGGACTCAACAATAGTAACAGTGACTGAAACTGAAATGAAGAATGAACAAAAAAGATTCTACGATAATTATGGTTTAATAGTAGAATTAGCAAGTGTTGCGCCTGTTGCAGCTTATAAAAAACTTAAGTTACAGAATAGTGAAACAGTTGCGATTATAACAGGTAAGAATGTTTAAACTGCCTTTTTAATCTTTTCAGCTGTTTTTATTAACTCTTCTACAGATTTTTGAGGACCTAACTGAGTTGTTATATATCCAGGATATTTTTCAAAGTATACTTTATCTTTTGATTCTATTTCTTCAAAAGTTTCAGTTAAACCGTGTATTGGATATAACTTAACATGTAAGTGATTTATTCCTAAACCTTCAGTTACCATAGCTGTTCTTTTTACGTCTAAACCTTTGTCCAAAAGTTTGCCAATTTTTTTAGCAGTTAAAAATATCTCTATATATTCTGAATCTTTAAGATCAAAGGCATATGAATCTAAATGTTTTTTTGGTATGACAATACTCATTCCTTCAGTATTAGGATTTATGTCAAGAACTGCCAAGTGATTTTCATCCTCATATATTTTTACAGAAGGAATTTCTCCAGATATTATCTTACAAAATATGCAATTTTCCATTAGCTCACAATTATATAATATTAAATAGTATATTATAAATTAAGTTTTAATGAATATGTGTTCTTATGCGATTATGGTCACTCAAATTATCATATTTAGATACAATGGGATTACTTGCAGTATGGAGAGAAGGATTATTAGCAAAAAAGGTACTAGAAGGTAAAACTAAAGGTTATAAAAATCATCCGCAGTTGGAGCGATTTAAAGCATTAGATGATCCATTAATTGGAATTAATACATACTTAAATCAGGTTTATTTAGAGTCTCTTTCGAGGGATTATGCGTTTTCTAAAGATAAAGTAAATCCTTCTCTAATAGATAAAAATGTAAAAATACCATTAAATGATAAACAGTTAAGTTATGAGTTTGAGTTATTAAAAACAAAACTTAAAATTAGAGATAATAAAAGTTATCAAAAGATAAAAGATATAGAAATACCGGAACATGTCTCTATTTTTTCAATAAGAAAAGGCCCAATAGAAAATTGGGAAAAAATTAAAAAACTTAATTAATAACAGTTACATTGTGAGATTTAATGTAATCTGGATTGCTGACATTTACTGCTACTTTCGCACCCATTATTGTTGTATTGTATAATGAAAATCCTTTTCCAGAGTCAATTATTGGATATGTAAAGCCAACGAGATAACAGTTTGATATTGTTACTCCAGTAGTATTTATGTTAGCAAATGTTCCTCCATTTGTTGCATATATTGTATGACCACGGCAGTTTATCACTGTGTTGTTTGTTATTTTTCCATTTTCATTGTTTATAACATAACAAGTATTTCCATAAGAGTAAACCATATCGCTTTGGAAGCTAACAAATCCAGAGTTTGCAAAATTAAAGCAGGATTCGGTAGAATCAGGATTGATTGAAACTAACCAAGGACAACCTGATTTTTTAATACCAGTGTTTATGTTCATTTTATTAGAAATTAGATTTTCTCCTGCTCCGCAATAATAATCTTGTTGGAAGTTGCTTAGCGCTTTATTTCCAGATACATTGTCATTTGATGAATTAGAAATACTGAAACCATAAACAGGATTACTGTTTCCAACATTTCCTACTACTTTACTTTCGGTAACATTATTCAATGCAAAACCAGTTGCATTGAAAAGACCGCTGCTTGCAACATCATTTTCAATTGAGATCTGTTTTCCATTTGTTATTGAAATTCCATATAATCTAAATGCGGATATCTTTACATTTCCAATTGAGCTATCAGTTACATTTTTATAAACTGATCCTTGTGATACTTCAGATATTGTAGTATTTTGTAGATCTAGATTATTGAGATTTGATGCGTAAATTCCGTAATCATAACTTTGAATTTGACAGTCTGAAATACTAACATTGCTGTTGCCATTATCAATTATACCATATCCATTATTTGTCCCGCTAATCAATTTATTATTACAATTTAATTTTACATCTGGAGCTTTTATTGATATACAACTTCCACTTGATGTTAAGTTTTGATTTATTTGGTATGTTCCAGGAATTGATATTGTTTGACATAATGTTATTGGGATAGTTTGAAGTGGGGGTGGAAGTTGTTTAGTACAAGTATTAAATGCGAATTGACACTCAGTACTTACGCAACTTGAGTTATAAATACTAGCAACTGATGAAGAGTTGTAGGTACTAGCTGGACAGTATATATCTCCTGCAAGATTATTTTTAGTATTAATTTTATTGTAAACATTTGAGTTACCTTTGTCTAAATATTGGCCATATAGATTACCAGATGTTGTTACATTTTGTATAACAAAGCCTATGCTTTGATTTTCATAAACTCCGAATTGATTATTGTTTGATATAGAGTTGCTCAACAAACCAGAGGTAGAGTTCTTAATATAAACACCGTAATTACCTTGAGTTGCGGTTATATTGAATAAGTTCGTGTTTATAGAGCCATTTACAAATAAACCATATGTATTGTATTTAAGATCACAGTTTTCTACAGTTGTATTGTAAAGATCTTTTAAGTATATTCCATAATAAGAACTGACTATTGTTTTACCGTTACAATTAAGTTTAACATTAGGCGCAGTTATTGTTATGCAAGGATAACTAGATGCACCTTTAGTATAATCACTTAAGTTGAGATTTTGCAAAATTGTGTAAGTACCATAGCTATCTATTGCACCACAAGTGTTAATGTCCTTTGATAACTTTACATTTTCTATACTATAATAATTATTTGAGCTACAAGTTGCAAAGTTACAGAGTTGATTATTTTGACATGTTGTTTTTGAGAAGTTATTTGTGTTCTTTGTATTAGCATTTGAACCACAGATCAAATCAGTAGGATTTTGCAAAAATGTATCTCCATAAAAGTTATTGCCAGTACTGTTTACATACAAGCCATAATATGCATTATTTATAAATGAAGTTCCAGAGAACAAATTACTTGTTCCACTGTTGATATTAACGCCTCCGGAATTACTTTGAGAACCATATATTGTATTGTTTATTATTTTATTGTGAGAAGAGTTGTTCAAAAACATGTTAGATAATGTAGAATTTGATAAATACAAATCAGTTAAGTTGTTGTTATTTGAGTTCTTTAAATACAAGGAGTAAGAAAATCTTGAAACATTAAGCTTATTTATTGAAACATTTGAAACTCCGGAAAGTAATATCCCATAAGTGAATGGTGCAACATCTATGTATGGACCACTTCCTTTTAAGTGATAGTTGTTTCCATTTATTATGACATCACTTGAAAGTACTTCTATACAGCTTCCACTTTTAATTGATGTAGTTATATTACCAGTTACTGTGTAAATACCAGGTTGATTTATTACAGTACATGAGCTTAAATCCTTTGATTGAAAACTAGCAACTGTTGTCGTAGAGTTCGATGAAGTTTGAGTTGTTGTAGTGGATTGATTTGAAGTAATTGAGTGTAAATAAGGGAAAGAAAATACAAACGCAACAAGTATTATCCCTATTATTGGTATAATATAAAATTTTTTTCGTATTTTTTTATTATTGTTTTGTTGTGGTTGTTGTGCTTGAGTTTTATTATTAGCATTGTTATTTTTATTTTGATTATTATTAGTAGGAGCAACAGTAGAAGTGGCAATATTGCCTGAGTCACTAACATTGTTATTACCCGTATTATTACTTTTATTAAACTGAGATTTATTTTGGTTATTAATAGTTGATTTTTGATTACTATTTGTGGGATTGTCTGCCATAAAACTACCGATATTTCAAAGATTATTTATATTGTATAATTTAAATATGTTTATATATGAAAGCAATAATTATATTCTAGGAGATAAACGATAAATGCTCCGGTAGCTCAGTAGTAGAGCGCTTGTCTCGTAAAAACTTTTAATAAAAGTTTTATAAAAAATAATCGAGAGAACAAGAGGTCGAGGGTGCGATTCCCTCTCGGGGCTAATTTAATAAAATTAAATATTTACTTCGTTTATTTTTCTTATTGTTATAGGACCTGCTTTCATTTTGTAAGAAGGAGATTGTTTTGCTATCTCAATTGCTTCATCCGTATCGTTAACAGTTATAATCATATATCCGCCAAGATCGATTTTTTGTGGTTGGTAATCTTCAACACCAGTTTCAGTTAACATCTTTCCTTCCCATGAAACAGGATTTGCAGATACAAAAGTACCTTTTACTTCTAACGGAGGTATATAATCACGCCATGGCTTAGTCCCATTCTCAATTTGTTCAGGAGTAGGTTTATTAGGCATCTCCATCTTTTCATTATACATCAAAATAAATATTTAGGCATGAAAATAATAACCCTTACAGATTTAAATAGATTGGTATGTAAATTCTTAGTGGATGTGTAAAACTTATAGATCTTTTAAAATAATATTAATATGCGGTCAATATGAAAGTATTATTTATATGTAAAAGTAATGCAGCAAGAAGTCAAATGGCAGAAGCGTTTTTCAATAATTCTTCTAAAACTAACAAAGCAATTAGTGCTGGATTGAAAACTGCGCATAGAAAAAAAGTTGGATATCCAGTTCCTAGACAGATTAGTGAGAAAATGAGTAGAGTAGGAATAGACATGAGCAAGTATAAACGAAAACAATTAACACAAAAAATGGTAAACGGCTCTGATAAAGTAATAGTAATTATGACAAAAGGACAGATTAGAGCCCTGTTGCCCCAATTTGTTAAAAAATCGGATAAAGTAGTTTACTGGGATAAGGTAAAAGACCCTAAAAATGATAAAGACAGAATAACGGCAAGAAATAAAATTAAAAAATTGGTAAACGCTCTTGTTAAAAATCTTGATAAAAAATAAAAGTATACTTATTTTTGCAAAATATAAATATTTATATCTATAAATAATAAGTAATAATGAATTTTTCGGTAGTTATATGGTAAAGATAAATGATGTTATTGAATCGCTTAAAAAAACAGTAGATCCAGAGATAGGATTAAACATAGTTGACCTTGGATTAATTTATGGGATAAATGTTACACAACAAAATGATCTTGATATAAAAATAACTATGACAAGTCCTATGTGTCCCGTAACAAGCATAATACTTGCAGACGTACAGTTAAGAGCTGAGAGTATCGAAGGAATAGGAAAGGTAAATATAGACCTTGTTTGGGATCCCGCTTGGTCTCCTGAAATGATAACAGAAGAAGCAAGATTAGGTTTGCAATAAGTAAAATAAGAATAAATTAAAAAAATAAATTAATTAATAATCAAGAAAGTATTGATTCGTCGCATCTTTTGTATTTTTGTATTTCTGATTCAGTAAACCAAACAGTAATTTCTCTGTTTGCTGCTTCTTTATTTTCAGATACGTGAACTATATTTCTTATAGGTCTTTTTCCAGAGTCAGCTGCGCCGTATGTGTCATTTGAAAGAGATCCTCTAATTGTTGAAGGATCTGCTTTTCTAGGCTCTGTTGCACCAGCAAGTTTTCTTGCTACATCATTTGCTGCATTGCCCTCAAAGACCATTGCAATTATAGGACTTCGGGTTAATTCTTTAATTAAATGAGAACGTATTCTCATACCTATATCAATATCTTTTTCAGTTACAGGAAGTCCTTTCTCAATGTTTGATTGGTTTGCTTTTTTACCAACACTCATGAGCCATTCTTGATCCTCTGCATAATGAGTACCTGCTTGCTTTTCATTAGCTAGTATCATCTTTAATGCGACTACCTTAAGTCCTGCTCCTTCAAAACGAGATATGACCTTTCCTATCAAAGCTCTTTCTACTCCGTCTGGTTTTATTAAAACTAGTGCTCTTTCCATTATTTCACCAAGAGATTATTATTTATATTTTTATTCGGTAAATTATATAAGCATATTCTTGATGAGTTCATGATAAGACCTCTCTTTTAGATAGAATAAGGAATACAGCAATAACGAACAAAGAAGCAGGAGGCATTACTCAACACATAGGAGCAAGCGAGGTGCCAATAGATGTCATTAAAAAGAGCTCTGGTGAGTTATTCAAAAAGATGAACACCACACTTACAATTCCTGGTTTATTATTCATAGATACTCCAGGACACGAGGCATTTACAAACTTAAGAAAACGTGGAGGCTCTGTTGCTGATTTAGCAATATTAGTTGTCGATGTTACTAAAAGCTTTGAACCTCAAACATATGAGGCCCTTGAAATTCTTAAAGAGTATAAGACCCCATTCATAATTGCTGCTAATAAAATTGATTTGATAACTGGTTGGAGAAATCAAAACACAGAAAGCGTAATAACATCTCTTGAAAAACAAAATAGAAATGTAACTGATGATTTAGAAGCAAAAATGTACGAGTTAATCGGAAAGCTAAGTGAGCTAGGCTTCAACGCAGAAAGATTTGATAGAGTAACAGACTTTAAGAAAGAGCTAGTCATAATACCACTTAGTGCTAAAACAGGAGAAGGTATCGCCGAGCTACTTATGTACACTACTGGATTAGCACAACGTTTTCTTGAGATGCGACTAAACATAGAAGTTAATGGAGCAGGAGTTGGAAGCATACTAGAAAGAAAAGAAGAGAAAGGAATGGGCTCTACAATAGATGTAATACTTTATAATGGAACATTAAAGGTTAATGACAGTATAGCTTTTGCAACTGAAACCGGAATAAAAACATCTAAAATAAAGGCTTTGTTAAAACCAAAACCACTACAAGAACTTCGCGAGTCTTCTAGTAAATTTTATAATGTTGAATCTGTAAGCGCTGCTTCAGGAATTAAAATAAGTGGAAGCGGACTTGAAGAAGCACTTCCCGGATCACTAGTCATATCTACTGAAAAAGAAGGATATGAAAATGAGTTAAAATCCGAAATACAAGAAGTATTCAAAGTAGAAAAAGATGGCGTAATACTTAAAGCAGATTCGATAGGAGGTATTGAAGCAATATCAAAACTTCTTGAAGGAGTAAATGTTAAAATTAGCAAAAAGGAAATAGGAAAGGTAACAAAAAGAGATATACTCGATGCATTTTCAATGCGTGCTGCACAACCAGATTATGCAGTAATTCTTGCATTTAATGTCGATATTGAAGAAGAAGCAGAAGAAGAGGCTTACGCAACTGGAATAAATGTAATAAAAGGCCAAATAATTTATAGAATAATAGATGAATACAAAGAATGGTTAGAAAAGGAGAAGAAAAAAGGTAAAGAACTTCTTGAAAAAGCACTTACATTCCCTGGAAGTATTTATTTATTGCCAAATCATTGCTTTAGAGTTTCTCATCCTGCTGTTTTTGGAGCAGATGTTAAACGTGGTAAGATTAAACCAGGAGTTCAATTAATGAATTCACATGGAGACATAATAGGCAGAGTTAAAGAAATACAAAACAATGGAATAAGCATGCAGGAAGCTAAAGTAGGAGACAGCGTTGCAATGTCTGTAGAAAACGCAACATATGGAAGACAAATAAATGAAAATGATACATTGTATGTATTCCTTAACGATGATGAAGTAAGAAATCTCAAGTACAAATTCTCAGAGTTATTAACAGATGATGAAAAGGATC